>JALWPC010000167.1 GCA_026995265.1 Paracoccaceae bacterium | reverse complement strand
GCCAGCTCAAAATCGGCGAGGGCGATGACTGGATGGAAATTCTCGGCAGCGGTATGGTGCACCCGAAGGTGCTTTCAGCGGCGGGGGTGGACCCGAGCGCGTATCAGGGCTTCGCCTTTGGCATCGGGATTGACCGCTTGGCGATGCTGAAATACGGCATCCCGGACCTGCGGGCGTTCTTTGACTCGGACCTGCGGTGGCTCAGGCATTACGGGTTTTCGAGCTTGGATGTGCCGAATATGCGGGGGGGGATTTAGGCGGTGCAGGGTATTTGGGCCGGATCAGATATTGCTGGTGCGATTGTCACAAGCTTGGGATTTGTTGGTGCCGTAGCAGCCTATATTCTTAACCGGAACAAAGATAGGCAGCTTCAGTTGCAAAGCGAAAAACGCGCGGTTTACAAAGAGTTTTTTGAAGTAACGGGCAGCTACTTTGCCGCTCTACAGAGTGTTTACTACTCAAAAGATCCCAAAGCCGAGGTGCTTCAGTATTCCAAAGGTGAGTATGAGCAAGTGCGCCGAACACAAGATTCGTTAGCGTATTACGCGCCGGCACCGGTGCTGCGGCATTGCTTTGCATATGTTGATGCGTTGGTGATTTACAGAGGCCACCTGAACAAAGAACTGAATGGTCGAAACCTTTCTCCAAAAGCCAAGCAGGCGAGCAGCACTGTTGCGGCTTTCAAACTAATGCAGGAGGCGCGGCGCAAAGCGATAACCTATGCAAGATCGGATACAATAAACCAGAGTATTACGAAAACTGAAGAAGAGCTGGCGAGCATTTTTTCGATTGAAAATGATCGGCCTGCCAAGCGCATTGAGCCGCTGCTCACGGCTTCATATAAGGGGAGGTCCAAAAGGTAGAAAAATGCCAGCCATACTGGCTGCGAACCTTACCCCTTTCTGTCCGCGCGGGCCAACAAAGGTGCGTGGAAACCACGCAGCCTACCGCTCCGCCGCCTTTTCATACACCGCTGCACGGTTGCGCTTGCCAATCGCGATGACCAAAATCACGAGGCGGTCATCAGCCACTTTGTAAACCAGCCGATAACCGGATTTGCAACAATTTGTAGGGCGGGCTGAAGCCTGCCCTTTGCAATGAAAGGTTCGGCGTTTTGTTCCCGAGGCGTAACGGGGGTGCCCTGCATGGACCGTAACCCGCACCCGTGATTACCCGACAAAGGGGTGTGGAAATCCCACGCTACAGATTGCATAAATATGAGCCGTATTCGTTTTTATTGAATATATCGGCCCGCGCCAAAAGTTCGGCCTTGGTGATCCAGCCCGCCGCGTAGGCAATTTCCTCAAGAGAACCCACCTGCAGCCCTTGGCGGGTTTGCAATGTGCGAACAAAATTCGCGGCGTCCAGCAGGCTGGCATGGGTGCCGGTATCAAGCCACGCATAGCCCCGCCCCATTTTTTCCACCGTCAAATTGCCGTCTTCCAGATAGCTGGTCAGCAAGGAGGTGATTTCCAGCTCGCCCCGCTCTGAAGGCTTTACCTTTCTGGCGCGTTTCGGGGCGCTGCCATCCAGAAAGTAAAGCCCTGTCACGGCATAGTTGGAAGCGGGATTTGCCGGCTTTTCAATGATCGAGGTGGCGCGGTCATCGGAATCAAACCCGACCACACCATAGCGTTCAGGGTCCGCCACATGGTAGCCAAACACCGTGCCGCCCTCGGGCCTGGCGCTGGCCCTGGCCAGAATGTCCGGCAGGCCGTGGCCAAAGAAGATATTATCGCCCAGCACCAGCACCGAAGCCGCGCCTGCCAGAAAATCCTCTGCCAATAAATAGGCCTGCGCCAAGCCATCAGGCGAAGGCTGGATGATCCACTCAAAGCGCAGGCCCCATTGGCTGCCATCGCCAAGCAAACGCTGAAACTGGGGCTGGTCAATCGGGGTGGTGATAATGGCAATTTCGCGAATGCCCGCCAGCATCAGGGTCGAAATCGGGTAAAAAATCATCGGTTTGTCATAGATCGGCAAAAGTTGCTTGGAAACGCCCATGGTGATGGGGTAAAGCCGCGTGCCGGAGCCGCCCGCAAGGATAATCCCTTTTCTGTCCATCATGTCTGCTCCTTTATTTCGGCCAAAATATCGGCGAGGCCCGCGCGCCAGTCGGGGCGCTCAATGGCAAAATCACGCAAAAGCGTGGCGCAGTCCAGCCTTGAATTGAGCGGGCGCCTGGCGGGGGTCGGATAGGCGTCTGTCAGGATGTCATTCACCTGCACGGCTTTCCCCGCCTGTGCGAAAATCTCGCGGGCAAAGGTGGCCCAGCTTACATCGGGCGCGCCAGATAGGTGGTAAACCCCGCTTGGCCCGTGGTTTTTGGCCAAATGCCCCGCGATGGAAAGCACCGCCTGCGCCACCGCCGCCGCTGGGGTTGGCCCGCCAATCTGGTCAGACACCACCCCGATCTCTCCGCGGATTTCGGCCAGCCGCAGCATGGTTTTCACAAAGTTCTGCCCGTGGGCAGACACCACCCAGGAGGTCCGCAAAACCACATGCGCACCGCCCGCTGCCTGCACGCCCAGCTCGCCCGCCAGCTTGCTGTGGCCATACACGCATTGCGGTGCGGTTTGACTGTCGGGTTGCCACGGTTGATGGCCTGCGCCGGAAAACACATAATCAGTGGAGATATGCACAAAAGGAATACCCTTTGCCGCCGCGGCTTTGGCCATCTCGGCCGGGGCGCGACCGTTGACCAATGCGGCCATTTCCGGGGTATCCTCGGCCTTGTCCACCGCCGTAAACGCCGCCGCGTTGATCACCGCATCGGCGTCACAGCCTGCAATAATGGCGGCGCAGGCCTCCGGCTGTTCCAAGTCGGCCTCCTGGCGCGACAAAAACCGCGCATCGGGCGCGCGTTTTGCCATTTCGGTGGCCACCTGCCCGGTTTTGCCAAACACCAGCAGCTTCATGCGACCCCCAGCCGTTTGCCCACGCCATCCCGCGCCAGAAGCGGGCCCCACCAGCTTTCATTGGCCAGATACCACGCTACGGTTTTGGCAATCCCTTCCTCGACACTCACCGAGGGCTGCCAGCCGAGTTCCTCACGAATCCGCGTCGGGTCAATTGCGTAGCGCTGGTCATGCCCCGGGCGGTCCGCCACAAAGCGGATCTGCTCTGCGTAAGGGGTTTTGCCTGGCCGCTGGACATCCAGCGCCGCGCAAATCATCTGCACCAGATCAAGGTTGCTGACCTCGTTTTCCCCGCCGATATTATATCTCCGGCCAAGCGCCCCTTTGGTGAGTGCCAGCAGCAAAGCATCGGCGTGGTCCTCGACATAAAGCCAGTCACGCACGTTGCTGCCATCGCCATAAACCGGAATCGGCTGGCCGGAAATCGCTTTCAATATCACCACCGGCACCAGCTTTTCAGGGAAGTGATAGGGGCCGTAGTTGTTAGAGCAATTTGTAAGCACAGTCGGCAGGCCATAGGTTTCGGCCCATGCCCGCACCAGATGGTCGCTCGCGGCTTTTGAAGCCGAGTAGGGCGAGCGCGGGTCATAGGGCGTGGTTTCGGTAAACTGCCCCTTTGGCCCAAGGCTGCCAAACACCTCGTCGGTCGAAATATGATGAAAGCGGAAGGTTTCGGGCTTGCCCGCCGCCGCCCAATACTGCCGCGCGGCCTCCAGCATATTATAGGTGCCGGAAATATTGGTTTCAATAAACGCCCCCGGCCCGTCGATTGAGCGGTCTACATGGCTTTCCGCCGCCAGATGCATCACCGCATCGGGCGCGTGCGTGGCAAAAATGCGGTCCAGCGCGGCGCGGTCCCGAATGTCGGCCTGCTCGAAGCTGTAAAGCGGCGAGCCCGCTACAGGGGCCACGCTGTCAAGGCAGGCGGCGTAGGTGAGCGCGTCAAGGTTCACCACCGCGTGCCCGCGCTGCACCGCCAGCCGCACCACCGCCGAGCCAATAAACCCCGCGCCGCCGGTTACCAGAATTTTCATGCCCCGCCCTCCCAGCGAAACGGGCTGTTGAAATCCGCCAAAGGCGGGGCTTTCGCGTCTTTCTCCGAAAGAAGCGGCGCGCTTAGGCCCCAATCCACGCCGCAACTATCCCAGCGCACCCCGCCATCGGCCTCGGCATTATAATGCGCCGTGCATTTATATAGTACTTCCGAATTGTCCGCCCGCGTAACAAACCCGTGCAAAAAACCGACAGGAATCCAAAGTTGCCGCCCGTTTTCCTCCGAAAGCTCGGTGCCAAACCACGCGCCATAGCTGGGGCTGCCCACCCGAATATCAACCGCCACATCAAACACCGCCCCGCGCCCGCAGCGCACCAGCTTGCCCTGTGCGTAAGGCGGTGCCTGAAAATGCAATCCGCGCAATGTGCCCGTCTTAAGGGACAGCGAGTGGTTATCCTGCACGAATTCGGGCAAATTCAGCCCCGCATCGCGTATCGTTTGGCGGTTCCAGCTCTCGGAAAAATATCCGCGCGCATCGGAAAAACGGGGCGGTGTGAGCAGGTAAACACCGTTAAGCGTGGTTTTGGTAATGTCCAAGGAAAGGCCTCGTTCCTGGGTGGTTAAAATTGTATCTATACAGTGCGCGTTACCAAATTGGAAATGGCAAGATTGGCAAAGGTGTCGGAATTGAGAGGGGCGCATTAGCCTCGTTTTCCTGAGTATTTAGCGCCCAAACGGAATTGAAAGTCCGATCAGGGCTGCGAGCTATGGCGGTTTGTTCGCGATTTGCAGGCCGAACTCCGGTGAGGTCAGAATTTGTTGTGTTGCAGATAATTTTCGACTTGATCTCCCCGCGCAGGCCGCTTAGAAGCGGCGAATATTGGGGCCATAGCTCAGATGGGAGAGCGCTTGCATGGCATGCAAGAGGTCGGGGGTTCGATTCCCCCTGGCTCCACCAATCCCCTTCTCAATCGTTGTTTTTCAATATCTTACTGATATACAACGCTTTTATTTTTGTATTTGCTACGATTTCCTGCTGCGATTCGTGACTATTGCGAAACGCAAAGGTATGAAAAACTTGGTGGTTCGTAACGGCTGGTGCCATTTCCGTGGTTATGTCCCGAAAGACCTGATCGCTATTGGCCACCCAAAAGAGCGGACGTTTTCCCTAAATACCCACGACTACACTGTGGCCATACAATGCCGGGACGAGCAGCGAATAACCTATATAAAAAGGATCGCAGAGCAACGTGCCCGAAGAGACGGTGAATACGCCGTCCTGAAAGGCCTCACGGATGAACAGATTCTTGGGTTTGCCAGCGCTGCATATAAACTGCTGATGCCCTTCATCAAAAACGGGGGGATTACCAAACATTCCGAGCCACTTCAACCAATATGGCATACTGCGATGCCGACGGGGGTTCCAAGCCTTCATCGCATCCACTGGTCCGAATTTGCGCGACCGCCTTTGCGCGCTTTGACGCAAATACCTTTACCCAACCATCTTTGCGATATGGCGCACGCGCTCGGCATTATTTGCGGCCACTATTTTGCGACCATTCCAGAAAGAGTTTTCGAACCCAACCCGCAGTTTTCCGCCTTTTGTGTGGGCATATTCAAGGCAGTCGGTTTCGGCATAACCAAAGGCGCAGACGGCCCAATCCGGGGTGATGGCATCTTTCTGCATATGGAGGAGAAATGGGTCTAGCTGGGTGGGTGCGGCGCCGTCAGCCTTGCCGTATTTTCCCAGCACAAACAAAAGCTGCAAGGCGTTATCGTGATACTGGCAATCTGGCAGCACGGATTTGAGCAGGTGCAGGTCTTCAAGGCTATAAAGAATGTGCTGGACATCAAGACCCCGTGCCGCGGCGCGCTGGTAAAACATCTTTTGCTCAACGGGTGTTTGCCCGCGTGCAAGCTCCCGAACCGAGGCGGAAACCAGCGTGGCGCCCGACGTAAAGGCAATTTCCATTTGGTGAGGGGGGCAGAAAAGCCCCGCCGATTCGGTTGTAATCTGTATAGCCATTTCGGGCACAGCGGCATGAAGCGCCTGCACAGCTTCGCGATAAAGACCGGCATCCAGAATGTGCTGACCATTATCGTCGCGCAAATGCAGGTGTAGCCCGCCCGCCCCCGCCGCAAAGCAGTCTATTGCGGTTTGCAGTAGCTCGCGCAGGGTGATGGGCAGGGCGGGGTGGTCTGCCTTGCTATGGCGTGCGCCGTTGGGGGCCACCATGATCTTGGGAAGGCGGCTCATATTGTGGCCTTGAAGGCGATGGTGAGCTTGTTGATAATCTCGTCTATGTGCTGGTCTTCCATGATAAACGGCGGGGCGAGCAAGATGTGGTCGCCTTGTTTTCCATCAATCGTGCCGCCCATCGGGTAACAGCCCAGCCCCGCTCGGAACGCAGCTTTTTTCAAGGCTTTGTGCATGGCCAGCTCGGGGGGAAATGGGGCTTTGCCATTGCGGTCAGCCACGATCTCTAGCCCGATGAAGAGTCCGCGCCCGCGAATATCGCCGATATGCGGGTGCTGGCCAAAGGCCTCTTGCAGCCGGGCGCGCAGCTTGGTGCCCATCCCGCCAGCGCGCGCTGCCAGTCCGCCGGTTGTAATCTTGTCCACCACCACATTGGCCGCCGCACAGGCGATGGGGTGGCCGACATAGGTGTGCCCGTGCTGGAAAAACCCGCTGCCCGCCTCGATGGCCGCATAAATTTGTGCCGAACACAGCATCGCCCCGATGGGCTGATACCCTGCCCCCAGCCCCTTTGCGATGGTGACGATATCAGGGGTGATCTGCTCTTGTTCATAGGCAAAAACCGTGCCGGTACGGCCCATGCCACACATGACCTCGTCAAGAATAAGCAACACGCCGTATTGGTCGCAAATCTCGCGCACGCGTTTGAAATAGCCCGGCACGGCAGGCACCGCCCCCAAGGTGGCCCCCACCACCGGCTCGGCAATAAAAGCGGCCACGGTTTCCGGCCCGAGGCGCAGAATCTCGGCCTCCAGCTCATTGGCTACCCGCTGACCATAGGCGTGTTCTGACTCTCCCTCGGCGCGGTCGCGATAGGCATAACAGGGGGCGATATGCGAGGATTTGACCATCAACGGCGCAAAGGGCTGCTTGCGCCACGCATTCCCCCCCGCCGCCAAAGCGCCCAGTGTGTTCCCGTGGTAGCTTTGCCGCCGCGCAATAAAATGGTGCCGCGTGGGCTGGCCGATTTCGATGAAATATTGCCGCGCCAGCTTAAGCGCCGCCTCCACCGCCTCGGAGCCCCCAGACACCAGATAAACGCGGTCAATATCCCCCGGCGCCACGTTGGCCAGCTTGCTGGCAAGGGTTTCCGCCGCCTCGGAGGTGAAAAAACTGGTATGGGCATAGGCGAGGGTTTCCGCCTGCTGCCGGATGGCTTCAATCACGTCAGCATCGCCATGCCCAAGGCAGGAGACCGCCGCGCCACCAGAGCCGTCAAAACAGGGATTGCCGTGGGTGTCATAAATATAAACCCCCTCGGCGCGCGCAGCCAGGGGCGGGTGAACCTTGGTGTGGCGCGGAAAAACATGGGACATGAGGTGGCTCGCAAGCTGCTGTGAAACATATGATTCATATCTTGACAAAAACTGAAACAAATGAAAAGTATAAAAAACGCTACTCAGGATTCAGTTTTGGATAACCCGTTTAACATGCGCCTGGCGAGAAGCTATGGGTCGCTCAGTGCGAAGCTGCAGCAAGCGGCCGATTATGTTGTGGCAAATCCGGTTGACATTGCGTCCCGTTCGTTGCGGATTGTGGCCAAGGATAGCGGCGTGGCTCCGGCCAGCTTTTCCCGCATGGCACGGGCGTTGGGGTATGAAAATTTTGACGCTTTGCGGGATGTTATCCGGGCATCTATCGGCAACCAGATTGAGAGCTTCTCGGCCAAAGCTGAACGCCTGAACGCAGACCATGGCGATGGTACACGTGATTTCACGGCGGCCCATATGGGTGCCTGTCTTGACAATATCAACACCCTTGGCACACAAATCAACCGCGCCCAAATGATGGATACGGTTCAACACCTGAAAGCCGCGCGCAAGGTGCTGGTTTTAGGGGCGCTCGGCTCAACCGGTGTGGCCGAATATATGGCTTATACTGCTAGCTTTATGGCTGATAACTGGGCGCTGGCGGGGCGGGGTGGCACGTCACTCGGGAGTGCGCTGGTGGATATGGGCAAGCAAGATGCGCTGATCGTGATCACCAAACCGCCTTTTGTGCCGCGCGTGCTGAATGCGGCGCGAATGGCGCAGGAACAGGGAGTTTACACCGTGGTTATCAGTGAATCGCACGCCTGCGAAGCGCTGAGATATGCGGCCTCGGCCTTTATTGTGCCAAGCCATAGCCCTCATTTCTTTTCGTCCTACACGGCTACAATTTTTTTAATTGAAGCCATTGTGGGCGAGTTAGCCGCACAATGGGGCGTTGACCTTGGCGCACGCATCGCTTTGATAGAGGACCGCAATCTGAAATTGCAAGAAGCTTGCAATATGCAACAATAATAGCCAATATACATCAACCAAAGGGAGAACATGATGTTAAATAAAGTAAAACTAACTATAGCAGGGGCCGCGCTGGCCTCTGTGCTGGCTCCGGCGGCCTTTGCCGAAGAGTTTATCACCATCGGCACAGGTGGCGTGACCGGGGTATATTATCCAACAGGTGGCGCGATCTGTCGCTTGATGAATAAAAACCGTAAAGAGACCGGTATTCGCTGCTCGGTGGAAAGCACCGGCGGCTCGGTTTATAACATCAACACCATTCGCGAAGGCGAGCTGGAGTTCGGGGTTGCACAATCCGATTGGCAATACCATGCCTATCACGGCACCTCCAAATTTGCCGACGCCGGCCCATTCGAAGATCTGCGTGCTGTGTTCTCGATCCACCCGGAACCGTTTACGGTTGTGGCGCGGGCCGATGCCGGCATCACCAACTTCTCCGATCTTGAAGGCAAGCGTGTAAATATCGGCAATCCCGGTTCTGGCCAGCGCGGCACGATGGAAGTGTTGATGGACGCCATGGGCTGGACCACCGACAATTTTGCACTGGCTACCGAGTTGAAAGCCTCCGAGCAATCCGCCGCCTTGTGTGACAACCAGATTGACGCCATGGTTTACACTGTTGGACACCCCTCCGGTTCTATCCAGGAAGCGACCACAAGCTGTGATTCGGTGCTGGTTACGGTTGACGGCCCCGCCGTTGAAGAGCTCATCAACAATAACGACTACTATCGTTCGGCAATCATTCCGGGCGGCATGTATCGTGGTAATCCAGATGATGTTTCTACTTTCGGCGTAGGCGCAACCCTTGTAACATCGGCCAATGTGTCTGATGACGCGGTTTATGCGCTGGTATCGGCTGTGTTCGATAACTTCGAGGACTTCAAAAAGCTGCACCCTGCTTTTGCACATCTCAAGCCTGAAGAAATGATCTCGGCCGGCCTTTCTGCCCCGCTGCACCCCGGTGCTTTGCGCTATTACCGTGAGCAAGGCTGGATTGAATAAGCTCCCGCAGCTTTAATTTTCGGATGGGGGCTGTTCGCCGCCCCCAACCACAAAACTATAGTTGAGCTATACAAATGGCCATCAGGGAATGTTTACATGTCAGAAAACGAAAATAGACCGCTCAGTGAAGAGGCGCTGCAAGAACTTGTCGCCTCGTCCGATGCGGGTGCACGCAGCCCCGAAGGCTCTGTCGGGTTGCTTCTTGCCTCTATCGCCGTCGCATGGGCGGTGTTTCAGGTGTTGTTGGCCTCGCCGGTAGCGTCCTATGTTTTGCCGGGGAGCCTTATTAACAATTCTCGCCAGGTCCACTTGGGCTTTGCTGTTTTTCTGGCGTTTATGGCCTATCCGGCGCTTAAAAGCTCGCCGCGAAATTATATCCCGATTCATGATTGGATCATGGGTGTGGCTGGCACATTCATGGCGCTCTACGGTTACTTTTTCTACGAAAAAATCGTTAATTCCGGCGGCTTGGCCGATGATATGGATAAATGGTTCGCCCTTGCGGGTATGATCCTGCTGTTTGAAGCCGCCCGCCGCGCGCTTGGGCCGGCTATGGCGATTATTGCGGTGATTTTCCTGCTATACGTGTTCTTCGGCTCCTCCGAAGTTGTTCCCGATGTGATCCGCTGGAAAGGCGCGTCGCTGAAAAAAGCCATGAGTCATATGTGGATCACCTCTGAAGGGGTGTTTGGCATTGCACTTGGCGTCTCTACCAAATTTGTGTTCCTGTTTGTGCTGTTCGGAGCGCTGCTCGATAAAGCGGGCGCGGGGAACTACTTTATCAAAATGGCCTTCGGCGCGCTTGGGCATCTTAAGGGTGGCCCCGCAAAAGCTGCGGTTGTTGGCTCTGCGGCGACCGGCCTGATTTCGGGCAGCTCTATTGCCAATGTGGTCACCACCGGCACCTTCACCATTCCGCTGATGAAGCGGGTGGGCTTCAGCGCTGAGAAAGCGGGCGCGGTTGAGGTGGCCAGTTCGGTGAATGGGCAGATCATGCCGCCGGTTATGGGCGCGGCTGCGTTTTTGATGGTGGAATATGTGGGCATTTCCTATGTGGAGGTGATTACCCACGCGTTCCTGCCAGCGACAATTTCCTATATCGCACTGGTGTATATCGTGCATCTGGAAGCGGTTAAAAACAACATGCCAACCATCGGTAACCGCGTGGTTTCCATGGGCCGCACAATTGGCGGCATGGCGGCGTTTTTTGTCGGCTTTGCCTTGCTGGCTTACGGATTGCAATATCCGGTCGGCTGGATTGTGGCGCTTATGCCATCCCGCGCCCCCTGGGCACTGGCGGCCCTTACGGCGCTGGCTTATGTCGTTCTGCTATGGGTGGCCTCAAAGGTTGATGACCTTGAGCCAGATGACCCGAACGCTGAGGAAGTAGAGCTTCCGGTTGTGGGTGAAATCTATAAAGCTGGTCTTTACTATATTCTGCCCATCATCGTGCTGGTTTACTTCCTGATGATCGAGCAAAAATCCCCCGGGCTTTCGGCCTTTTGGGCAACCATGCTGCTGTTTGTTATCCTGCTCACGCAACGCCCGATCAAAGCGATGTTTCGGTCGCAATCGGGGCTTGGCGCCAAAGTAAAAGAAGGCGTTGCAGATTTGATACAAGGTCTCATAGACGGCTCGCGCAACATGATCGGTATTGGTCTTGCCACCGCTACCGCCGGTGTGATCGTGGGCACGGTTACGCTCACAGGCGTCGGGCAGGTGATGGCCGATCTGGTTGAGTTCCTTTCGGGGGGCAACCTTGTGGCCATGCTTGTTCTGGTGGGTATCCTGTCGCTGATTCTTGGTATGGGGCTGCCGACCACGGCTAACTATATCGTGGTATCCTCGCTTATGGCGGGCGTGGTGGTTGAGCTCGGCGCACAAAACGGGCTGATTGTGCCGCTGATTGCGGTGCACCTGTTTGTGTTCTATTTCGGGATTATGGCCGATGTGACGCCCCCCGTGGGGTTGGCGAGCTTCGCTGCGGCGGCGGTTTCGGGCGGCGATGCCATTCGCACCGGCTTCATCGCCTTCTTTTATAGCCTGCGCACCGTGGCCCTACCGTTTGTGTTTATCTTCAATACCGACCTGCTGCTGATAGATGTTAACTGGATGCAAGGGATATTGGTGTTTATCACCGCCTCCATTGGCATATTGGTGTTTACAGCGGGCACCATGGGCTGGTTCTTGGTTAAGAGCCGGATCTATGAAAGCATCATCCTGGTATTTGTCTCCTTTCTGCTCTTCCGGCCCGATTTTTTCATGGACCGTGTACAGCCTCCGTTTGTGATGGCTGAACCGGCTACATTCGAGCAGGTCTTGCAAGACGCAGCCGAGGGCGACAGCCTGCGGCTCGTTGTTTCGGGCCCGGACTATAACACAGGCCAAAACAAGAAAACCACGCTTGTGCTACCGGTCGAGGGCGATGCCTCCGCCCGGATGCAAGGCTCCGGCCTGCTGCTGATACCCGAGGACGACGTGGTGAAAATGGACGAACCGATGTTTGGCACCCCGTTTGCCAACACCCTCAGCTCGTTTGATTTTTACGGTGATGAGCCGGTGGTGCTGGCTTCTGTGCAAGTGCCGTCTAGCCAACTCCCCAAAGAGCTGATGTATATTCCGGCGTTTATCCTGCTGGCCTTCGTGGTCATGCTGCAAAAAGCGCGGATTAACAATAAAGGAGAACCGGCATGAGCCATACCGTTTTATGTGCCGTTGATATCAGCAACCACGGCCGAGATCTTAAGGTCGTCCAGCAAGCGGCTCGTCTGGCCGCTCTGGACGAAGCGCAGCTCGATATTATCACGGTCATGCCCGATTTCGGTATGAGCATGGTGGGCGGCTATTTTGATAAGGACTACCAGAAAGAGGCACTTTCTAAAACAAAAAAAGAGCTGAACTCACTGGTGGAAGAGGCTTTGGGCCAAGACCTGAACACAAAGGTCAGGCACTTGGTTGCAGTTGGCAGCGCCTATGAGGAGATCCTGAAAGCCTCGAAGGCCGACAAGGCCGACCTGATAGTGATCGGGGCCCATAAACCTGACTTTAAGGACTTCCTACTCGGTCCCAATGCCGCACGCGTGGTGCGCCACTCTACCTGTTCGGTTTACGTTGTAAGATAGTCCGGATCGTCAAAATATTGAAATTGCTTGAATATGCCCCATTGAATATTTGATTTGGAGCTCTGAAAAATACTGGCGCAGCAAGCCGTTTGTGTTTGCAATCAGGCAAGGCTCCTAGAACCGACAGTGGCGTGGCCTGTGTTCTTCGGGTGCCCGACATTAATCTGCTCGGGGCTCCGGCTCTGCCTGATCAGAGCTTCAATCTCCCGCCCCTTTCCCGTGGATTATTAGGTTGTACAGATACCAAGCCAACAGGCCGGGTTAAAGCCCAGGCCACGCAGGACACCTTCGCTCAAAAAAACGCTGACGGCTTTGTCGCCAGATACATGCCTCGCAGTAAAGGGGTTGGGTCCTTAGCATTGGAAGAATGGATGGATTCGGGGTTTGCTTGAAACATGCTGCATCGGATTTCCAACTCAATCAATACAGCCTGACGACCCATTATTAAGCCCGGTCCTGGTGCGTACATCCCCAATGTCGCTTTTCCCGTTCTGCATCAGGACGGCTCCGCAAATCCGCCCCAAAACACCTGCCACAAGCACCACATTCGCCGCGCGGCGCGGATGCGATCCCGCCAAGCAAAGCATGCCTTGACGCGCCGCCCCGCCGAGCCGAAGGCGAGGCGCGGGTCCGGTGCTTTAGCACCGGAAAATCCGCGGCCACCGGCGTTCCGGACGCCCAGGCATCGCCCTGTAAGCTAAGGAAGCTCTAAATAAAGCCGGACCACATGAATTATCTATATCCGGGCTATGTTTCGCAAGACTACATCCCACCTAATCACACGTATAGAATGTATCGGCGTTCAAATAATGGCCTCGAATGCTCTGCTTAGGAGTGTCTACTATCCTAGGAGAATAGACACCTCAAGGCATTAATACATGATTAAAAACAATGTATTAAGATGTAGCTTAATGTTAAACCCAATGTATTTTTCCCAAATTGTAAAAACACACTAAGGTTGATATAGAAAATTAAAAAAGATGGAGCGAAGCTCGATAGAGGCCAAATTCTGCGCATCACATTAGCCGCGCGAAGCTCCATTGTTCGGAGCTTCCCTAAGCCTTCCAAGCGGCCGATAAATACATGCCCCTAATGACATGTCATATTTGACATGTCTACAGAGTCATATATCAAAACGCCGGAGTGTCGCCAGGCGCGAACGCCCAAACCGGCAGGGGCACCCCAGCCTCTCTCCTTCGGCTGCCCCGAGGGGGGCTGGTTGAAACCGGGGTCAAATAAAAGTCGTCAGGCTAAAGCGAGAGGCCGTGCATTTAGATTCTTGTTTAACCCGAAACGCCATACGTAACCCACAAAAATGGGCGAAGAGTTTTTGTAACGTCTTTAGATGCCTAACCGGCAGGGGTGAATTTGGCAAATAGCCGGTGCTGGTCACCGGGATATGAAAGACGTGCCCAGGTCACATAGCCCTTTTCGTTTTGGGTTATGCGTTCGACTATCATGCAGGCACTCCCTTGCGGAATTTTCAATAATCCGGCCACATCCTCTTTGGCTGCGCTGGCGAAAATCTGGTGCTCTGCCGCGTTCCACGGCACGGTTTTAAACAGCCATGCGCCGGGGGCCTCCTGCTCAAAAGACGCGCTTTCCACTTCGGGGACGGCGGTCTTGCTGATAAGGCGCTCTTCAATGCAAAAAGGCCTGTCATCGGCGAAATGCAGGCATTTAATTTTACGGATATTGCAAAAAGCCGTTGCCCCCAAGTGGTTCAGAAACGCCGGCTGGCGATCCTCGGCGCTATCGCTCAGCAATTGGTAGGCATATGTCCGGCCCGCCTTTTCAACCTCGTCGCGGATATTGGTAATTTCCAGCGCGGCAGACAAGGATTGCGGTGCTTTTACAAAGGTGCCGGATTTGCGGTTGCGCTCCAGCAATCCCGCGCGGGTAAGCTGCGTCAGGGCTTTGTTCACGGTCATGCGCGAGCAGCCATAATCCTTGGCCATTTCGGTTTCAAAGGGAATCCGGAACCCCGGGGCCCAGGCCCCTGATACGATCTTTCCCTGCACATCGTTCAGGATGCGAAGATGCAAGGATTGCGGGGCGTTTTCAGTTTCGCTGTCCATCCTGCGGGTATACACATTTTCACAGAGAAGAACAAACATTCGGGATAGAATGATCGGCCAAAGTCAACCTTCAAGGCCCGAAGCTGGCTTTCAGCTTGCTCATCGCTGTTTGATACGTGGCAATAATGGCATCCCTATCAATGTGCCGCCCGCCCTGCACCATATGGCGCCCCGCAGACCAGACATCGGTGACGGTGCTGTCATCAGCGGCAAAGCACAGCCCGTCAAAAAGCTGGTCGGGGGCGAGGCTGCACAGATGCGGATGCTGGCTGTTGATCGCTAAAAGGTCTGCCAAATGGCCCTGTTTGATGGCTCCGGCCTTGCGCCCAAGGGCCTGCGCGCCGCCGGCGGCTGCCCCCAGATACAGGGTTTTGCCAACCGATCCGGCACCGGCAACCATCACATTGCGCTGCAAATCCCGCAGGCGCTGGGAATATTCCAGGCTGCGCAATTCCTCGGTCAGGGAAATCCGCACGTTGGAATCCGAGCCAAGGCCAAAGGCCCCGCCCGCCGCCAGATAGTCCGGCCCGTTAAAAGGGCCATCGCCAAGGTTGGCTTCGGTGATCGGGCATAGCCCTGCAACCGCGCCGGAATGGGCCAGCGCGGCGGTTTCGGCACCACTCATGTGGGTTGCGTGGATCAGGCACCAGTCTGGCGTGATGTTTTGGTTGCCCAGCAACCATTCCACCGGCCGTGCGCCCAGCCAACCCGTGATGTCGGACACCTCTTTGGGTTGCTCGGCAATGTGAATGTGAATCGGGCCATCGGTGAAAGCGGCGGTGATCTGCGCCAGCTCGTCTGGCGCGGTCGCGCGCAGGGAATGGGGGGCAATGCCGACCTTGAAATCGGTGGGCATGGCTTTGGCCGAGGATTTTGCCGCCGCGACAAGCGCTGAAAACTGATCAACCGAATTACCAAAGCGCCGCTGGCCATGGCTCAGCTTGGCCCGCCCCGCGCCGCCATAGGTATAAAGCACAGGCAAATGTGTCAGGCCAATGCCCGTGCGCTGAGCCGCCGCCATAATCCGGTGGCTTGTCTCGGCCGGGTCCTCATAGCGCCCGCCATCCGGCTGATGATGCACATAGTGGAATTCCCCGACCGAGGCATATCCGGCTTCCAGCATTTCCATAAAGACCAGCCCGGCAATCGCCTCTATCTGCGCGGGCGTCAGATGGTCCAGAAACTGATACATCAACCTGCGCCACGTCCAGAAACTGTCCTGCCCTGCGGCCCGAAATTCGGTCATCCCCGCCATGGCCCGCTGAAAGCTGTGGCTGTGCAGGTTCGCCATGGCCGGCAGCAACGTATCAACCCGAATATCATCAGGGCGCGGCTTGGCCCCCGCCGCAACGCCTGTGATAACGCCGCCCTCTATTTCTATCCGCACATTGGTGTGCCAGTCAGCCCCCAGCCACGCACGGTTTGCAAAAATCCTCATCGGGTCACCTTTATGTATAGACATAATAAGGATAGAGGAATATAGATACCCAAAGCAACCCGTATTTGGAAAATGATGACCCATTCCGCGTATATTCTGACAAACACAACGATTGCGACCATGGACCCCGATATTTCGGGGCCGTATGGATTGCTGCAACACGCTGTTATTGCTGTGGAAAACGGGGTCATCGGTTGGGTTGGGGCCGCGGCTGGCCTGCCGGACCGGTATAAGACCCTGCCAAAGCAGGATATGAACGGTCGGCTGATCACGCCGTCATTGATTGATTGTCATACGCATATCGTTGCCGGTGGCAACCGTTCGAAAGAATTCGAAATGCGCCTGCAAGGGGCCAGTTACGAGGACATCGCCCGGGCCGGTGGCGGCATTATCTCAACGGTAAAGGCGACCCACGCGGCCAGTGAGGCCGCGCTTCTGGCCGAGGCCCTGCCGCGCGTGGATGCGCTGATCGATGAAGGCGCAAGTGTGATCGAGGTGAAGTCCGGCTATGGCTTGGACATCGAAACCGAGCTGAAAATGCTGCGTGTGGCGCGGCGCATCGGGGAAGTGCGCCCGATCAGGGTGCGCAGCACGTTTTTGGGTGCCCATGCGGTGCCGCCTGAATTCAGCGGCGAGGCTGATGCGTATATTGATCAGGTCTGCATCCCTGCCCTGCGCGCCGCCCATGCCGAGGGGCTGGTGGATGCGGTGGACGGGTTTTGCGAGGGCATCGCTTTTTCGCCTTCCCAGATCGCGCGGGTTTTTGATGTGGCGGTTGCGCTTGGCCTGCCGGTCAAGCTGCACGCCGAACAACTGTCCAATCTGGGCGGGGCGAAACTGGCCGCCGCCTACGGGGCATTGTCGGCGGATCATATCGAATATCTGGATACATCCGGCGTGCAGGCCATGGCCGCCGCCAATACGGTTGCCGTCCTGCTCCCCGGGGCCTTTTACACCTTGCGCGAGCGCCAAAAGCCGCCGATTGAGGCCCTGCGCAAGCATGGTGTTGCCATGGCCGTGGCCACCGATTGCAACCCCGGCTCCTCGCCGCTTTCCTCCCTGCTGCTGTCAATGAACATGGCTTGCACCCTGTTTGGCATGACGCCGGAAGAGGCGCTTGCGGGCACAACGCGCCATGCGGCGCGCGCCTTGGGCCTCCATGACAGCGGCATGGTCAAAGCCGGCCTGCGGGCTGATCTGGCGGTCTGGAATGTGCAGCATCCGGCGGAACTCTCTTATCGCATCGGGTTCAACTCGCTTGAAACCCGCATATTCAGAGGCACGTTATGAAAACCCTAACCCTGACGCCCGGCGATGTTTCGCTGCAAGTGCTGGCTGATATTTATTGGAACCGGACCTCTATCACGCTTGATCGCGGTTGCCGCGCGGGGGTCGAGCGGGCGGCTGCGCGCATTGCATCCGCCGCGCGCGGGACGGTGCCGGTTTATGGCGTCAACACCGGCTTTGGCAAACTGGCCAGCATCAAAATCGCGCCGGAAGATACCGGCACCCTGCAACGGAATCTGATCCTGAGCCATTGCTGCGGGGTCGGTGAGGCCATTCCCGCCGGGATCGTCCGGCTGATGATGTCGCTGAAACTGCTCTCCTTCGGGCGCGGGGCCTCCGGTGTGGGCTGGGACCGGATTGACCTGTTGGAGGCCATGCTGGAACGGGGTGTCACGCCGGTTATTCCCGCGCAGGGGTCTGTGGGGGCGTCGGGCGATCTGGCCCCGCTGGCGCATATGACGGCGGTGCTTATCGGCGAAGGGTGGGCCGAAGTTGATGGCCGTGTCATGGCGGGCGCAGAGGCGCTGAAGGCCGCGGGCCTCGCCCCCATCACCCTTGGCCCCAAGGAAGGGCTGGCCTTTATCAACGGCACCCAGTTTTCCACCGCCTTTGCGCTGGCCGGATTGTTTCAGGCGTGGCGGGCCGCGCAAAATGCTCTGGTAACATCGGCCATGTCCACGGATGCAATCATGGGGTCAACCGCGCCAACCCAGCCGGAAATCCATGCCTTGCGCGGGCATCGCGGCCAGATCGAAGCCGCCGCCGCTATGCGCGCATTGCTGGAGGGGTCGGTCATTCGTGACAGCCACCTTGAGGGCGACACCCGCGTTCAGGACCCTTATTGCATTCGCTGCCAGCCACAAGTGACGGGGGCCGCCATGGATGTGTTGCGCCAGGCCGCCACCACCCTTGAGATAGAGGCCAACGCCGCCACGGATAATCCGCTGGTTCTGGTCGAGGCGGATAAAATCGTTTCCGGCGGCAATTTTCATGCCGAGCCGGTGGGCTTTGCTGCCGATATGATCGCGCTGGCCGTGGCCGAAATCGGCGCGATTGCACAGCGGCGCATTGCGCTGATGGTTGACCCCACCCTGAGCCACGACCTGCCCCCCTTTCTGACCCCAAATCCGGGTCTGAATTCCGGCCTGATGATCGCCGAGGTCACCACCGCCGCCCTGATGTCTGAAAACAAACATCTGGCCAACCCCTGCGTGACCGACAGCACCCCCACCAGCGCCAATCAGGAGGACCATGTTTCCATGGCCGCCCACGGGGCGCGGCGTCTGCAACAGATGGTGCAAAACCTGAACTACATTCTGGGAGTGGAGCTGCTCTGCGCCGCCCAAGGGGTGGAGTTTCGCGCCCCGCTGGCCACCAGCCAGCCCTTGCAATCAGTGCTGGCGCGCCTGCGCCAAGACGTGAAATCTATAGGGGAAGACCGCTATCTTGCCCCCGATCTGGAAGCCGCCAGCCGGCTTATGGCCTCGGCGCAGATCCTGTCCGTGGTCGATATTCCCCTGCCGGAGCTGGCCCGATGACTCCGGCAATCACCCAGCAAGGGGACAGCCCGATCATTCTGGGCCAGCCCCACGGTGGCACCTTTGTGCCCGATGATCTGGCAGCGCGGCTCAACGCGCGGGGCAAAGGGCTGGATGACACCGACTGGCATATCACGCGCCTGTATGACGGCCTGTTGCCCGATGCCACCGTGGTTCGGGCAACATTCCACCGCTATGTGATAGACGCCAACCGCGACCCTGAAGGCGCATCGCTTTACCCCGGCCAAAACACCACCACCCTGTGCCCGCTTACGGATTTTGACGGGCAGGCCATATGGCAAGCGGGCCAGGAGCCCTCGGCAGATGAAATCGAAGCCCGCCGCCTGGCCTACCACGCACCCTATCACGCCGCCCTTGCCCGCCAGATAGAGCGGGTTAAGCGGCAGCACGGGTTTGCCATTCTGTTTGACTGCCACTCGATCCGCTCTCACATTCCGTTTTTGTTTGATGGTATTTTGCCGATATTCAACATCGGCACCAACGGCGGCAAAACCTGTGATCCGGTAGTCGAGCAAACCACGCAGCGCCTATGCGCGGCCACGCCGGACCATACCCATGTGGTCAACGGCCGTTTCAAAGGCGGCTGGACCACGCGCCATTATGGCAGGCCACACGACCATATCCATGCTATCCAGATGGAACTGGCCCAGCGTGCCTATATGGACGAGGCCGCCCCATGGAGCTATCGCGATGATCTGGCCGCACAAATCCGCCAGCCCCTGTCGCGCATTCTGCACGCATTGAGCATCCTAGCCCTTTAACGCCAAAAGGAACCCGAGCCATGACCGACCCACGTAAAAATGCCCGCGAGATTTACCCGCCAACCGGCACCACCCTGAACGCCAAAAGCTGGCAAACCGAGGCCCCTTTGCGGATGCTGATGAACAACCTGCACCCCGATGTGGCCGAAAACCCGCATGAACTGGTGGTTTACGGCGGCATCGGGCGCGCGGCGCGCACATGGCAGGATTTTGACATTATGGCCGAAACCCTGAAAGCGCTGGAGGATGATGAAACCATGCTGGTGCAATCGGGCAAGCCGGTGGGCGTGTTTCGCACCCATGCGGACGCGCCGCGTGTGCTGATTGCCAACTCCAATCTTGTGCCCCACTGGGCGACCTGGGACCATTTTAACGACCTCGATAAAAAGGGTTTGATGATGTATGGCCAGATGACGGCGGGCTCATGGATTTACATCGGCACCCAAGGCATCGTGCAAGGCACCTATGAAACCTTTGTCGAGGCGGGCCGCCAGCATTATGGCGGCGACCTGAGCGGCAAATGGGTGTTGACCGCCGGGCTTGGCGGCATGGGCGGGGCGCAACCGCTGGCGGCGGTGATGGCGGGGGCCTGTTGTCTGGCGGTCGAATGCGACGAAAGCCGCGCCGATTTCCGGATGCGCACGCGCTATGTCGATGAAAAAACCACCTCTCTGGATGAAGCCCTCTCCATGATTGACAAATGGTGCGCGGCGGGCGAGGCAAAATCGGTGGCGTTGATTGGCAATGCGGCGGATGTGTTCCCCGAAATTTACGCCCGTGGCATCCGCCCCGATATGGTGACCGACCAAACCAGCGCCCATGACCCGATCCACGGCTATTTGCCCCAAGGCTGGAGCGTTTCCCAATGGCAGGCCATGCAGGAAAGTGACCCGAAAGCGGTGGAAAAAGCCGCCAGGGCCAGCATGAAGACCCATGTGGCAGCGATGGTTGATTTTCACAAGGCGGGCGTGCCGACATTTGATTATGGCAACAACATCCGGCAGGTCGCGCTGGATGGCGGGCTGGAGACGGCGTTTGATTTTCCGGGCTTTGTGCCCGCCTATATCCGGCCGCTGTTTTGCCGTGGCATCGGCCCGTTTCGCTGGGCGGCCCTGTCGGGCGACCCCGAGGACATCTATAAGACAGACGCCAAAGTGAAAGAGCTGGTCGACGATGCGCATCTGCACAACTGGCTGGATATGGCCCGCGAGCGGATCGCGTTTCAGGGCTTGCCCGCGCGGATTTGCTGGGTTGGGCTCGGGGTGCGGCACAAGCTGGGGCTGGCGTTTAACGAAATGGTGCGCAACGGCGAATTGTCGGCCCCCGTGGTGATTGGCCGCGATCATCTGGACAGCGGCTCGGTGGCCTCCCCCAACCGCGAAACCGAAGCGATGAAGGACGGGTCAGACGCGGTTTCCGACTGGCCATTGCTGAACGCGCTGCTCAACACTGCCAGCGGCGCAACATGGGTGTCGCTGCATCATGGCGGCGGCGTTGGCATGGGGTATTCGCAGCATTCCGGCATGGTGATTTGCTGTGACGGCACAGAAGACGCGGACCGGCGGCTGGGCCGTGTCCTGTGGAATGATCCGGCCACCGGCGTTATGCGCCATGCCGATGCGGGCTATGCGGGCGCGCTGGACTGCGCGCGGGAAAACGGGTTGAAATTGCCGGGAATACTAGGGCGCTGAGAAGGCCGAGATTTCCTTTAGCAACGGTAGCATCATTGCGAATAATTCCGATTGCGAGGAAATTTTACAGCGCGCATAGAGCTGACGGCGAAAGACTTTAACGGTATGGGGGCTCAAGCTCAGCTTGGTGGCGATCGAGGGGGAAGAATGCCCCTGCAACACAAAAATCGCCACCTCCGCCTGCCGGTTGCTAAGTTTGATCTGATGCCTTGCTGCAACGATTTCCCGAAGGTTGGACACCAGCGAGCCAGAGGCTTTTTGCATTTTATCGGTATGTTTGCGAAACCCCCAATCAACTTCGATAAGCGCGCGAATGGCCGATTCCGTTTTCCTTAAATTCTGCACGTCTCTGGCTGCAAATCTTTTCCCCGAAGCCGTATCTGTGCCCATCGAAATCGCGATGGTTGTGGTTTCGTTTATGGGCTGGAAAAAGGTGATCTCGTCCAGAATACCAATGCGCCCGTAATACCATTTGAAATACCGGCTGCGGCGAAAATTGTCCGGTGCCATGTCCGACAGCCAATAAATCCCTTGCCGCCCCTTTTGAAGGTGGAATTGGTAAACCGGGTCGAGAAGATAGGAAACCGGGAGGTATTGGCTCTCGAACAGGGTAAATACATCTTCACCGAACGCGCGCATAAAAACGGCTGTCGGGGGTGATTCCCCGTTGAAGGCTAAAGCGATCACGTTTTCAAAGGGCAGCACCGAACGCAGAAAGCCCGATAGCGAGGGGTAAAACCCGTCGGTGCCCACTGATTCTATGGATTGAGCCAGTTTGTCTATACATAAAAATGTCATCTATACCCCCACAGTATTATATACTACCTTATACCATGCGTGGTATCAAATATCATGAGTTGGAGTGGTATTTCCATCGTCAACAGGGGGGAAGATGCAAAAGCGGGTTGAGCATAGGGCCATTGCCAGCTGTTCTGTTGGCCCGCTTCGTCACGGCTCTATTGTCTGGCGCGGCGCATTGCCTTTTAATGACCTACTGAACGACATTGGGCGGCGCACGCTCAATGTTCTCAACCGTTTCTCGATCTCGTAAAATCGGGGAGACAGCCAAACGGCTTAACTTTGATCCGTAAACAAACAGGGAGAATAAAATGTATAAGAAATTTTCACTTGCCGCCTTGGCGCTCGTTGCATCCGCAGCGACGGCTATGGCCGATGAAATCAAGCTGGGCCTGCAGCCTTGGCTTGGCTATGGCCCGCTCTGGGTTGCCGAACAAAAGGGCTTCTTTGCCGATCATGGCATTGACGTTAATCTGACCACATTCAGCTGGGACCAGGACATGACAGCCGCCCTTGCGAGTGGCAATCTCGATGTGACTGCCGCGGCAACAAATGAACTCATCGCAAGCTATAATGTCGGGCTGGACCAAAAGGGCTTCCTGATCATGGACATGTCTTTCGAGGCGGATGCCATCATGGCCGGAAACGATATTGCATCTGTTGCAGACCTGAAGGGTAAAGACATCGCCTTTGAAAGCGGCTCCACGAGTGATTTGCTTTTGAACTATGCGTTGCGCCAGAACGGCATGTCGATTGCCGACATCAACCACATTCCCATGGGCGCATCCGAAGCGGGCCTTGCGCTGATCTCGGGGCGTGTCGGGGCCGCCGTAACCTATGAGCCTTACATTTCCGGCGCGCTTGCGCAGAGTGATGAAAACAGGGTTCTGTTTACCGCCGCTGAAAAGCCGGGCCTGATCAGTGATATGCTGACAAGCAGCTCTACCTGGATTAACGCGCACCCCGATGATGTCCGTGGTCTTATCATGGCGTGGGATGATGCTGTGAGGTTCATCCGTGAAAACCCCGAAGAGGGCGGGGCGATCATTGCCGAGGCGGTTGGCTCCAATATGGAGGAGTTCACGCCCGCCTTTGAGGGTGTTCGTCTTTACACCATCCCTGAAATGACCAAATTCCTGGGCGGCGACTTCCAGGCCACCATTCAGGAAATCGGTGCAATCATGGCCGAGACCAACCCCGAACATATCAAGAAGATCCCTGCCGCAGACGAAATTCTGGCGGTCGATACCTTGATGTCGATGCAATAATTAAAAAGCCTTGCCCGGCGCGGTTCATCCTGTGCCGGGCAACACATTCCCCGAGGTAGAGACATGCAGCCAAAAGAAACCAATGCGCCAACCCGCAGAAAACCAAAGTCTGGCCTGTTCAGGCTGCGGGAAGACATTCCGTCAGGGCTTTACAATGCTCTTGGCTTTATCATTCCGGCGGTGCTGGTATTTTTGTGGTGGTTGGTGACCTATCTCGGCCTCGTTAAGCCGCTCTTTTTACCCAGCCCCGTGGCAGTGCTGTCTGAGGGCTGGCGGCAGGTGACCGAAGGCATTCTTCTGGCGGACGCCACTGTCAGCTTCTATCGCATCACGGTTGGCTGGCTGGCGGCTACGGTGGTTGCGGTGCCTATCGGCATCCTGATGGGGAATTTCCGTATCATCGAGGGGTCGCTGGGGCCTCTGATCTCGACCATGCGCTATATGCCGGTCGTTGCGCTAATACCCCTGTCCATTCTTTGGGCGGGCATTGGGGATGCACAAAAAATCCTCATTCTTTTTCTGGGCACCTTCTTCCAGCAGGCCCTGATGATCATGGATAATGTGAAAAACATCGACATGAATTTGATCCGCGCCGGACAAACCCTTGGCTTTAGCA
>JALWPC010000166.1 GCA_026995265.1 Paracoccaceae bacterium | reverse complement strand
TCTCCGTTGGCGCGCACATAGAGCACACCGGGAGCCTGGGCGTGGTGCAGGCCGGTGCTCTTGCGCACCATCACCGCCCAGCGGCCTTGCGGGAGCGCGGCGGCCCTGACTGGCGCATCGGCGGGCGCGGGGGCGGTGACGGCGGCGCTGGTCACCGAGCGCACGGTGCCGGAGGCATCGGTGAAACGCAAAAACACCCGGGCATTGGCCGGATCCAGGGGGATGCCGGTGCTGGACTGGTCGGTGACGAACACCGCAAAGAAGCTGGGGCCTGATCCGATCACCGTGCTCACCGGGCCTGTGCCCAGCGGCGTGATGCAGGTGGACGCGGCATCGGTCTCGCACACTTGCAGCAACAACGGCAGCGCCGCCGCGCCGGTATCGGCCGAGACGGTCACCGCCGCATCCTGTGAGCCCGCCGCATCGCCTGCGCCGATATTGGTTGCGCTTGCGGTCATGAAGCTGATGGAGCCGGTCGGCACGGTGATGATGCCGTCGCCCGATGGTGTCGCGCCAATGGAGAGAATGTCCGGCACCGGGTGGTTGCCGATGGACAGGAACACCGTGTTGACCCCCGGAATGGCATCCACATTGGCATTGTCGCACATCACATCCGGAAACACGTCCACGCCGCTGCTGACCGCCGTGGGCGTGAACGCCAGAACGAAAGACCGGCCCTGCCCGGCGGCCAGGTCAAAGGGCTGGTCGATCACGCCTGTGGGCACATTGGCCGCATTGGTCTCCTGATAGCTGAGCGTAACCGGCGCGCCTGCCGGGATGACAATCTGGCAGCTTTGCGCCGGATTGGCCCCGGCATTGATGACACTGGCAAACACCGTGATCGGGCCGCCTGCCGCCTGCGCGCCGCTGGTGCCGGGTGCCGAAGCGCCGCCGCCGGTGGAGCCGGACCGCGCCGAGGGCAGGACCGAGGAGAACAGCGTCGTCGCGCCGGGATTGCTCAGCTCAAAGCGCGCACTGACACTGCGCGCCTGATCCATGGCCACCACACACGCCCCAGAGCCCGTGCAATCACCGCTCCAGCCATTGAACACTGAATCAGCCGCCGCCGCATGGCTCAGGGTGACGCTGGTGCCATCGTCATAATCCTGGGTGCAGTCCGTCCCGCAATCAATCCCCGCCGGGGCACTGGTAAGGGTGCCCGAACCCGGGCCGGTGGTGCTCACCGTCAGGGTGAACTGTGCCAGGCCCTGCACCGTGCCGGTGGGCGCAGAGGTCACAGACTCCGCCGTGCCGAAGCCGTCGGTATAGCTGACCACAACGTCGATCGTGGAGCCGACATCGGCGGCTACCAGGGTATAGGCCGAAGCCGTGGCCCCGGCGATATTTGTGCCATTCCTGCGCCACTGGTAAGAGAAGGTCCCAAGACCATCCGCATCAGCCACACCCGACGCATCCGCCGTCAGGGTCTGGCCCTGCATCGCGGTGCCGGTGATCACCACCGTGCCGGTCGGGGCGTCATTGATGTTGGCAACCGGGGCCGTGGCAGAACTGGTCACAGACTCTGCCGTGCCAAAGCCATCAGTGTAGGAAACAACCACGTCCATGGTCTTGCCCACGTCGGCCTGAACCAGGGTATAGGCCGAAGCCGTGGCCCCGGCGATATTTGTGCCATTCCTGCGCCACTGGTA
>JALWPC010000165.1 GCA_026995265.1 Paracoccaceae bacterium | reverse complement strand
TGGCCAATTTGGAAGAATGTTAACTTCATTCTTCCATAAATACTCATCCTAACTGGCCGCAAGCGCCGCATTCGCAGCGCGGCGCGGACGGGGACTCGCAAAGAAGTGCAATGGTTGACGCGCCGCTTGCCGAGCCAAAGGCGAGGCGTGGTTCCGGTGCTTCAGCACCGGAAAGCTTGAGGTTTATGACGGGTGGCGGGGGTGGCGGGCTGAAGCACGCCTTACAAACCACTGTGCTACATCCGAAATGTAGGGTTGGGTTTTACCCACCACTATTGTGATGTCGGCGCAGGTGCGGTAATTCTAGCGCGCTTTTTGGGCTTTTCGGCAAGGGCCTCGGCGGGTGCTTCCTCTGCCTTTGGCGCGGGGTCTTCAACCTTTGGCGCGGTCTTTTTGCGCGGTTTGCGCTTAGGCTTTACCGGCTCACCAGCGGCTTCGGCGGCGGCGTTGTCGGCCTCAATCTGGGCTTTGGTACGGCGCTTGCGCCTGGGTTTGGCGGGCGCTTCTCCTGCCTTTTCGGCGTCTGGCGCTGGGGCCTTCGTCTGGGTGCGGCGCTTTTTGGGCTTTTCTTCCGTAACCGCCTCTTCCGGCTTGGACTCTTCGGCCTTCACCTCTTCCACCTTTGCCGCCGCCTTTTTGCGCGGCTTGCGCTTGGGCTTTTCTGCGGGGGGTTCGGGGGTGGTTTCAACCACCTCTACAGCCTTGACCTCGCCGGCCACCTCCGGCTCGGGTTTTTCAACTACCGGTTTTTCCTCCGGCATCGGCAGGAATTCACGGGTCAGGAAGGCGGGCATGTGGTCGCCCATGCCAACGGGGCCGCGGCGACGGTTGTCATTCCGGCCATTGCTGCGGCTGTCGTTACGGCGTTCATTGCGGCGGTTGCCCTCGCTGCGGGTTTCCTCGCGCTCTTTGCGCGGGGCGCGGGCGCGCTTGGGCTTTTCGGATGAGTCCGAGGGGGCCGGAGCCTCCGCCGCCTTGGCGGGCCTGGCCAGCGGGTTTTCGATACGCTCGATTTTGGCTTTCACCAGCTCTTCTATCGCATCCATATGCTTTTGATTCACCGGCAGACACAGGGTGATCGCCTTGCCGTGCAGCCCCGCGCGGCCGGTGCGGCCGATGCGGTGCACGTAGTCCTCGGCATGGATGGGCACATCATAGTTGAACACATGCGACACCGCCGGAATGTCCAGCCCCCGCGCCGCCACGTCCGAGGCCACGAGGAACTTCAGGTTGCCGTCGCGAAAATCATTCAGGATGCGCATACGGGTGCTCTGGTCTAGGTCGCCGTGAATCGGGTTGGCGTCTAGCCCGTGCTTTTTCAAGGATTTGGCGACGATGTCCACATCCACCTTGCGGTTGCAAAAGATAATCGCATTCTTGAGGTCGTCGCCCTCGGCACCCATCAGGGCCCGTAGCAGGGCGCGCTTTTCCTTGGCGGCGCGATCCTTGCGGCCGGGGGTATGCTCACACACCGCCTGGGTGATGTTTTCCGACGTCGTCGCGGCGCGGGCCACTTCCACCCGCACAGGGTTGTGCAGGAATTCCTGGGTGATCCGGGTGATTTCCGGTGCCATGGTGGCCGAAAAAAACAGGGTTTGGCGGGTGAACGGCGTGAGCTTGAAGATGCGCTCTAGGTCGGGGATGAAGCCCATGT
>JALWPC010000164.1 GCA_026995265.1 Paracoccaceae bacterium | reverse complement strand
GCCCACGCCCCCTGCGCAAAAATCAGCCGCTCCCCAACCTGTGACCGAATGCCGATTGCGCCCGCTTTGCCAAGCGGTTAAACAGCCCCCATGTCTATTTGGGAATTCGCAAATCCTGTGCGCTTCATGCGCCTGTCCGGAAAGGTGCTGCCGTGGATCACGGGGCTCGCTTTCCTCAGCCTTGTCCCCGCGCTTGTCTGGGGGTTTTTCTTCACACCCGATGACGCCGTGCAAGGCGCAACGGTCAAAATCATCTACGTGCACGTGCCCACCGCCTTTCTGGCCATCAACATCTATTTCATGATGTTCGTCACCTCGCTGATCTGGCTGATCCGGCGACACCATGTTTCCGCCCTCGCGGCCAAAGCCGCCGCCCCCGTGGGCGCGGTGATGACCCTGATCGCCCTGATCACCGGCGCGGTTTGGGGCCAGCCGATGTGGGGCACCTGGTGGGTATGGGACCCGCGCCTCACCGCCTTCCTGATCATGTTCATCTTCTACATCGGCTATATCGCCCTCTGGGCCGCGATTGACGAGGCCGACAAGGCCGCCGACCTCAGCTCCATCCTCTGCATGATCGGCTCGGTTTTCGCCATCATCTCCCGCTATGCGGTGAATTTCTGGAATCAGGGGCTGCATCAGGGCACCTCGGTGCCGCTGATGAAGCCGGGCACCGAAAACCAGGTGTCCAGCGTCTTCCTCACCCCGCTTCTGCTCTCCATCGCCGGGTTTTTCCTGCTGTTTCTCGCGCTGCTCTTACTGCGCACCCGCACCGAAATCCGCAACCGACGTATAAATGCCCTTCGGGCAAGAGAGGCCTAGATGCTCCCTGATCTCGGAAATTACGCCATCCCCGTGCTCTCGGCCTATATCGCCATGCTTGTCCTGATCCTCGGGATTGTGGCAATATCGCTGCGCAGCGCCAAAAAGAGCAGGGAAACCCTTGCCCGCCTCGAAGAAAAGCGGAAAACAAAATGACCGACGCGCCAAAAAAATCCTTCAACCCGACGCTGCTGCTGCCGCCACTGATCTTCCTCGGCCTGGCCGCCATGTTTTACATCGGCCTGCAGCGGGAAGACCCCAACGCCCTGCCCTCGCAGTTTATCGGCCAGCAGGCCCCGCCGGTGAACCTGACGGACCTGCGCGACGACCCCGCCCCCGTTGACGCCGATTTGCGCAACGGCCAGATTCAACTGGTGAACTTCTGGGCCAGCTGGTGCGCCCCCTGCCGTGCCGAAGCCCCGATGCTGGACCGCATGGCGGGCGAAATGGGCATTCCCATTATCGGCATAAACTACAAAGACCAGCCCGAGCAGGCCCATTCCTTCCTCGATACACTGGGCGACCCGTTTACAAAAATCGGTGCCGATTTTACCGGCCGAACCGCTATTGAATGGGGTGTTACCGGCGTGCCGGAAACCTTTGTTCTGTCCGGAGACGGCACGGTTTTGCTGCGCTATCCCGGGCCGATTACGCAAAGCATTTTGGAAAACCGGATACTGCCATTGCTGAAAGGCGGCGACGGGTAACCCCAGGGGAATCGCATTTGGGTTTTGACAAAACAGTTTGAATAGATTCTTGAGGTTTCACTACGTTATGGAGGCTCAGGATGCGAACAATCATAAGCTATTTCAACGATATGGATGACCCCCGCACG
>JALWPC010000163.1 GCA_026995265.1 Paracoccaceae bacterium | reverse complement strand
AATGCGGATATGGTCCAGCCCACTCTCGATCATCGCCTCGGGGCAGGGCTCGCCGTATTTCTCCAGCAGGTGCTTTTCCAGGCTGCCCGCATTCACCCCGATACGGATGGAACAGCCGTTATCCCTCGCGGCCGCGATCACCTCGCGTACCCGGTCAGGGCTGCCGATATTACCCGGGTTGATGCGCAGGCACGCCGCCCCGGCCTCGGCCGCCTCGATCCCGCGCTTGTAATGAAAATGGATGTCCGCCACCAAGGGCACGGGGCTTTCAGCGGCGATCTGCCTAAAGGCCCTGGTCGCGGCTTCATCGGGGCAGGAGACCCGCACAATATCGGCCCCTGCATCGGCACAGGCCTGCACCTGGGCCAGCGTCGCCGCCACGTCCGAGGTCACGGTGTTGGTCATGGTTTGCACCGTTATCGGGGCATCACCACCTACAGGCACGGGCCCCACCATAATCTGGCGGCTTTTCCGGCGCTCGATGTCGCGCCACGGGCGAATGGGGTTATGGGTCATTGGGGGGGCTTGGCCACTCTTTATTGCAATATCCGAGATGTCTTTAGCGTGTATAGGGGAGCTTGTCACCACACCGCTTGCGGCTGGCTGGCTAGTATTCGTCGCTCAGGGAAGCGGCACGGGTCAGATTTTCTGACACTGCGCGCATTTCCGCTGTCAGCGTGCCCAGCGGCGGGTAGTTCTCAGCAATGTCGGCTGCCGCAAGCGACACATTTTTGGCCACGCCATTGGTGCCGTTCACCGGCCCGTAAACCTGCCCGTCGATCATCAGATAGAGGTGGCCGGCATTGCCTGCCCGCAGGCTGGAGACCTCGGCATTCTTGGGCAGGGTATATTCCTCGCCCGCCGCCAGCAGCTTTTCAAACAGAACAGAGCCATCGGCGGCACTCACCCGCACCCAGGCCTCTTGCTGGGCAAACAGGCTGATTTGCGGCTTGCGCTCGGCCACCGTCACTTGCGGTTCCCCGACGCGGGCGATATTTTCAACCGCCGCCACAATCGCCTCTTGCGACGGGGCGGTGTTTTCGGCACGGGCCACCGCTTGCGGCGCAATCGCGCCAATCGGGCCATCCCGCGGGGTGACCACCGGCACGCTCAGCGCACCATCGGAATATAACCGGTTCAGGTCCATGCTGTCTCCTATGGTGTTTTCCATCCGAGACATATCTGCGGCATCGGCAAAACCGGCGACTTGCACCGTGTCCAGCACTACCGGCGCTTGCTCAACGGGAGCAATATCGACTCGCTGAATGTCCTTTAGCAGAGTCCATCCGCCGAATATCAACCCCCCGATGAGCGCAATAATCACCGCCAGGGGCCCGAGTGCCGAGACATCGGCGGCGCGCACCGAATTTGCCGCGGCCCTTCCGAAGATCGGGTTGATGTCATTCACCGCCGAAGCGCTGATTGCCGCCACATGGGCATTACTGCCCCCCTCGCGACGGCGGCCAAGATCGGCATGGGCGCCCTTGAAGTTGGATTCCACACAAAAGCGGGCATAGGTTTCTTCCGGATCCAGCTCCAGATAGCGGGCATATGAACGCACGTATCCGGCTAAAAACCCTGTGTTTTCAAACACCGAGAGGTCGCAATTCTCGATCGCGGCAATGTAGGAGGCTTTGATCCGCAGGTCGCGCTGCAC
>JALWPC010000162.1 GCA_026995265.1 Paracoccaceae bacterium | reverse complement strand
ACACCTCTGTCGCTCCACGGCTGGCGGCTTCCCGCGCACGCTCCACGATGGTGTCAAGCGTCAGCCATTCCGCGCCCGCCTCCTCCCGCCGCTTGGCAAAACCGCAAAAGGTGCAGCCCATATAGCAAATATTGGTGAAGTTGATATTTCGGTTCACCACAAAGCCCACACGGTCCCCGTTCACCTTGCGCCGCAAGCCGTCGGCGACCTTGCATATAGCCTTGAGGTCTGCCCCCTTGGCCCCGTAAAGCACCTCGGCTTCAGCCTGGGAAATCTCGCGGCCCTCAAGCGCACGGTCCAGTATATGGCGCACTTTGCTCATGTTGTGGCTCCTAAGGCTTGCACGCGGGCGAGGCCGTCAGGGCGGGCCATGTTGGCCAGTCTCGCGGTAAGGGACGGGTCAAGGAAGCGGTCCGGGCGCTTCAGGAAATCGGGGTAGATGGTCAGGCGCTCTTGCAGGGTGAGGCCCGCTTGGGCGGTGGCAACTGCCAGCGCGTCGATCTGCGGCCACGGGTGGTCGGGGTTGATGAAATCAACCGTGACAGGCGAAATGCCCCCCCAGTCATTCATGCCGGCCTTGAGGTAGTCCGCATGGCGGGCCGAGAGGTTGGGCGGGGCTTGCAGGCTGATCTCGGGCGCCAGCATCAGGCGGGCGACGGCGAGGGTGCGCAACATGTCCTCAAGGCTCGGCTCGGGGTGGTTGGCCATGCCGATGCCGGGCTTTTGCTGGAAGTTCTGGATAATCACCTCCTGAATATGCCCATGGCGGGCATGGGCGGCGTTGATCGCGGCGAGGCTCTCGACCCGCTCTGCCCATGTTTCGCCAATGCCGATCAGCAGGCCGGTGGTAAAAGGCACCCCGCGTTCGCCCGCGCGCTCCAGCGTGCGCAGGCGCTGCACGGGGGTTTTATCGGGGCAGGCATGGTGGGGCATGCCCTTGCGGGTCAGGCGGCGGGAGACCGTCTCCAGCATCATCCCCATAGAGGCCGAAACCGGCTTGAGCATGTCGATTTCGCCGTCAGTCAGCGTGCCCGCATTCACATGCGGCAACAGGCTGGTTTCGGCCAGCACCAGCGCGCACATAGCGCGCAGGTATTCGTTGGTGCTTTCATAGCCGAGCTTTTCCAGCGCCGCCGCCGCTTCGGGGTAGCGCAGCTCGGGGCGCTCGCCGAGGCTAAAGAGCAGCTCCTTGCAGCCCGCAGCCTCGCCCTGCCGCGCGGTGGCCAGCACTTGCGCGGGGGACATGTAATGAGCCGCCGGATCATCAGGCGCTTTCACAAAGCTGCAATAGGTGCAGGTATCGCGGCACATATTGGTGAGCGGCACGAACACCTTGCGGGAATAGGTAATGGTCCCGCCCCATTGGGCCGTGCGCTTTTCACACGCCCGCGCCATCAGCCCCGACAACGGCAGGCGGGGCGCTTTTAGAGCTTCGGCAATCGTCAGGGTTTCCGTGCGCATGGTTGATTTTTGACCAATTGGTCCATTTTGTCAAGTGAGATGGCCAATTTCCGACAACAAGGCGACAAAAGGCCCACAGTACACGACACTATTGCGTTGAGGGGCGAATTGGATTCGAATTGAAGACTCTTCGCCAAAAGGATCTTCACGATGTCCGACGCCATTTTCGCCCCTCTGATAGCCACTTTAGGGCCTCAT
>JALWPC010000161.1 GCA_026995265.1 Paracoccaceae bacterium | reverse complement strand
CGAAGCCACCCACGGCACCCCCTGCCTTGTGTTGCGGAGCGCTGCCCGCAGGCAATACCATTGGGGGCTGGTGAAAGGCGGGCGGATCATAGAGGCGGGTTTTGCGCCCGATGCGGTGATCTCGCCCGCGTTCAAAGGCCCCGTGCTGGTGGCCGGAGACGCCACCCCCGAGCGCGCCACCGTGGCCAATGCCCAGTGGCTGGAGCTGAATTCTGTGCCCGGCGCGGCGCTGCCCCTGCTCGCGCCGCACCTGAAGCCAACCCCCGGCCCCGTGGTGCCGCTCACCGATACAACGGGGCTAACCGATGGATAAGGCAGCGGAAATTCTGGCAGGCGGCGGCGTGTCCCTTCTGCCCACCGACACGGTTTACGGCCTGATGGCCAGCCCGCACCGCCCCGAAGCGGTGGCGAGGATTTTTGCGCTGAAGGGGCGGGCGACGGCCAAGAACCTGCCGGTTCTGGTGGCGGATATGGCGCAGGTCGAGGCGCTCGGCGTGGCGCTCACCCCCCGCCGCAAGGCCCTGTTTGGGTTCAACGCCCTCACCGTGGTGCTGCCCCTTATCACCCCGGCCCCGTGGCTGGCAGGGCGCACCGAGGTGGCGGTGCGGATACCAAACGCCCCAGCCTTGCGGGCGCTCTTGCAGCGCACCGGCCCGCTGCTGGCCACCAGCGCCAATGCCAGCGGGCAGGAAACCCCCGCCGAGGTGCCCGCCATCCTCGCCCAGCTTTCCGGCGCGCCCGACATCGTGGTCGATGACGGCCCGCGCGCCAGCCAGCCCTCCACCCTGATTGACAGCCAAACCACCCCCTTCACCGTGCTGCGGCGCGGGGGGCTCGGCGACGCCACCCTCACGGAGATACTGGCCCTATGACCCTTATTCTCGGCATAGAAACCTCGTGTGATGACACCTCTGTTGCGGTGGTCGATGACGCGGGCCATGTGCTGGCCTGCAAGACCGCCTCGCAGGTCGAGGTGCACGAAGGTTACGGCGGCATCTACCCCGAATTCGCCAGCCGCGCCCATGTGGCGGCGATTATCCCGACGCTGGAGGCGACGCTGAAGGCGGCGGGCGTGGGGCCGGATGATCTCGCGGCCATTGGCGTTACCCGTGGCCCGGGGCTGATCGGCTCCTTGCTGGTGGGCCTGCACACCGCCAGCGGGCTGGGGGCGGGCTGGGGCCTGCCGGTTTACGGCGTCAACCACCTGCGCGGCCACCTGCGCTCGGCCCTGCTGGAAGGCGGCAGGGTGGACTACCCCGCGATTGTGCTGCTGGCCTCCGGCGGGCATACGCTGATCGCCCATATGAAGGACGCGGCCAGCATGGAGCTGGTGGGCACCACGCGGGATGACTCGGTGGGCGAGGCCTATGACAAGGTGGCGCGGATGCTGGGCCTTGGCTTCCCCGGTGGGCCAGCGGTGGACAGGGCGGCGAAAATCGGCACGGCGACCACGCGCTTCCCCCGCCCGATGCTGGGCAAGGGGTTCGAGTTCTCGTTTTCCGGCCTGAAATCAGCGGTGCGCCGCCATATGGAGCAGCACCCCGAGGCCCATGTGCCCGACGTGGCCGCCGCCTTCGTGGCCGCCTGCATGGATGTGCTGCTGGGCAAATGCAAAGCGGCGATCGAGCGCTACCTGCCCGCCAGCCTGATCGTGGTCGGCGGGGTGTCGGCCAGCCCGCAGCTTCGGGCGGGCATGGCGGCGCTGTGCGCGGATAAGGGCGTGCACCTCGCCCTGCCCCCGCTTGCATGGTCTACCGATAACGGCGCAATGATCGCGATGGCGACGTTTGATTATCTGGGGTCCGCCCCCAGCCTTGAGGTCGACCCGAACCTGCGGATTGACGTGTTGTAAACCTTGCGGTTTTTGGCAAATCCAATCCCTAAGTATTTCGGCTAATGCAATGTTTTAAAACCGATTTTTTCCATTCCAATTGACCTCACTAAACCAGTTTAGTGAGGTCAATTGGCAAACCTTTATGAGGGCAAGAAGATCACCCGATTTTACGGTATTAATTTTAAGAAAATTCGCGGCGATTCGTCCGCAACCGCGACGCACACGTGTCACGCATCCAAACCGAAAAAGCGCTCCGATTTCGCATAACCGGAGCGCTGCTGATTTTAGTAGTCTTTCGTCACCCGAAGGTAGGGTTTCAGCACCTTCAGGTCGGGATATTTGGCCTGTGCATCCTCGGTGGTCACATTGAGCGGCACAATCGCTTCGCCTCCAGGGGTCCAGTTTGCTGGCAGCGCGACAGACTTTTCATCGGCGACTTGCAGCGCGTCGATTACCCGCAAAATCTCGTCAAAGTTCCGGCCTACATTCATCGGATAGGTCATGGTGAGCCGCACCTTTTTGGCCGGATCGATGATGAACACCGAGCGCACAGCTGCGGTGTCGGAGGCCGCGGGGTGGATCATCTCGTAGAGCTTGGCGACGCGCAGGTCCGGGTCGGCGACAATGGGGAATTGCAGGTCGGTGCCCTGGGTTTCGTTGACGTCGGAAATCCACTGGTTGTGCTCTTCCACCGTGTCGGTTGACAGGCCCAGCGGCTTGACGTTCCGCGCCGCGAAATCGGCGGCGTGTTTGGCGGTCATCCCCATTTCTGTGGTGCAGATCGGGGTGAAATCGGCAGGGTGGCTGAAGAAAAACACCCAGGAATCGCCTGCCCATTGATGCAGGGAAATTTCGCCTTTGGTGGTATCTGCTGTGAAATCGGGGGCGGTTTGCCCGAGAAATATGGTCATATGCTTCTTCCTTTTTCTAGAGGCCGTGCGGCCGGTTGGGCGGTATGTAGGCACCCTACCCTAAAAAGGAACCCCGCGCTTGTGTTTAACGCAAATTCCCTGATCACGCTGTTGTGATCGCGGTCGGAATATGAGCCAAAGTCGGCCATGACAGACATTTTCGGCAATATGCGGGCCAGGTCTCAAACGACCTCGGAAAGCATTACGTTGCTTTCCACCTCGCCCACGCCGGGCAAAGTCATGATGCGCCGCCGCAGGATGCGCTCGAAATCGCCGAGGTCACGCGCCACAACCTTCAGGCGGTAGTCATAAACCCCCAGCACGTGCTGCACCAGTTGCACCTCGGGGATGGCGCACACCGCGCGCTCGAAATCCTCCAGGCTCACCCGCCCCTTGGCCGCAAGCTTAACCCCCAGGTAAACCACCACCTCGAAGCCCAGCGCCACCTTGTTGAGCCGCACCCTGCGCCCCAGAATCACCCCGCCCTCTTCCAGCCGCTTAATGCGCCGCCATGCCGAGGGCTGGGTGAGGCCCACAGCCTTGCCCACCTCGCCAGCGTTCAGCCCGCCGTCGCGCTGCAACACCCGCAAAATCGCGTGGTCCTTTTCGTCCAGTTCGATCATATCGGCAGCGCCTCGGTGTTTTTCACTTCGGAAATCAGCATCAGGGCCTCAACGTCGTTGATATGGGGCAGCGCCAGAATGCGCTCTTTGTATATTTCCTGATAATGCGCGAGGTCGCGCGCCCGTACATCCATGCGAATATCGACCCGCCCGAGCAGGGTCTGGATGCCGCCGACCTCGGGAATCTCCCGCGCCGCCCGGATGAATTCGTCAAAGGCGTTGCCTTGGGTTTTATCAAGGGTGATGCGCAGAAACACCTCCACCGCATAGCCCATGGCGCGCGGGTTGAGCACCACCTCGCGGCCCTCGATCACACCGGAAGCCTCCAGCTTCTCCACCCGTCGCCAGCAGGCCCCGGCGCTCAGCCCCGCGCGGGCGGCCAACTCGGCCATGGTAAGGCTGCCATCGGCCTGCAAATGCCGGAGCAGGCGCCGATCTATATCATCTACCTGCATGAATTATCCGTTCTGTTCCCATATTGCGCATATTTTTTTCATAATATCGCCTAAAACCCGGATATTCAAATGGTATATCCCACCAGACCCGCTATTGTGTGCGCAGTTCAACCCCAACAAGGATAAAACCATGCGCGTATATTATGACCGCGATTGCGACATCAACCTGATCAAAGACATGAATGTGGCCATTCTTGGCTATGGCTCCCAGGGCCATGCCCACGCCCTGAACCTGCGCGACAGCGGTGCCAAGAATGTGGTCGTCGCCCTGCGCGAGGGCTCCCCGAGCCGCGCCAAGGCCGAGGGCGAGGGCCTGCAGGTGATGGGCATTGCCGAGGCCGCCGCCTGGTGTGATCTGATCATGTTCACCATGCCCGACGAGCTTCAGGCCGACACTTACAAGAAATACGTGCATGACAACCTGCGCGAGGGTGCGGCCATTGCCTTTGCCCACGGGCTGAATGTGCATTTCAACCTGATCGAGCCCAAGGCCGGCGTCGATGTGATCATGATGGCCCCCAAGGGCCCGGGCCACACGGTGCGCGGCGAGTTCACCAAGGGCGGCGGCGTGCCCTGCCTTGTGGCAGTGGAGCAGGATGCTTCAGGTAAGGCGATGGAAATCGGCCTGTCCTATTGCGCCGCCATTGGCGGCGGCCGCTCCGGCATTATCGAAACCACCTTCCGGCAAGAGTGCGAAACCGACCTGTTCGGCGAGCAGGCGGTGCTCTGCGGCGGCCTTGTCGAGCTGATCCGCATGGGCTTTGAAACCCTTGTGGAAGCAGGCTACGAGCCGGAAATGGCCTATTTCGAGTGCCTGCACGAGGTGAAGCTGATCGTCGACCTGATCTATGAAGGCGGCATTGCCAACATGAATTATTCGATCTCCAACACCGCGGAATACGGTGAATATGTCTCCGGCCCGCGGGTGCTGCCATACGAAGAGACCAAAGCCCGGATGAAGGCGGTGCTGACCGACATCCAGAACGGCAAATTCGTGCGCGATTTCATGCAGGAAAACGCCGTTGGCCAGCCCTATTTCAAAGCCACCCGTCGCATCAACGATGCGCACCAGATAGAGCAGGTCGGCGAAACCCTGCGCGCCATGATGCCGTGGATTTCAGCCGGTAAAATGGTGGATAAAGAGAAGAACTAGACTTCATTCTTCCATAAATACTCAAACAGGCGCGCCCCTCTTCGGGGCGCGCCATGTTTATGCAATCACAATCGCCTCCAGCACCTCCGGCTCGATCACCTCCACATCGGGCAAGGCCGTGGCCAGTTCCTCAGCCGATTGTGCCAGTAGCGGGAAGGTGCGGTAATGGCTGGGGATCACGGTTTTGAAGTTGAAAAACCGCTTGGCCGCATAGGCCGCCCGCTTCATGCCCATGGTGAAATACCCGCCCGCCGACAATATCCCTATATCCGGCGCGTGCAGGTCGGCAAACACCTCCATATCGGCCATCACATCGGTATCGCCGGAAAAATAGATCGTGTGCCCCTCCCCCGCGATCATAAAACCGCTTTCGGTGCCGGTATAAACCGGCCCGTTTTCCGAGGCCACGCTGGAAGAATGCGACGCCGCCAGCAAGGTAACCGCCACATCGCCGAGCGCCACCGTGCCCCCCTTGTTGAAGCCCACGGTTTCAATGCCGTATTGCTCGCCCCACCAGCTCATCAGGTCGTAGATTCCCACCACCGGCACCCCGGCGGCTTTGGCAATCTCCACCGCGTCGTTGCTGTGGTCCGAATGCCCGTGGGTGACCAGAACATGGGTCACCCCCGCCGTCGCCTCGTCCCGCCGCGCCTCGGGGAACATCGGGTTGCCCGTCAGCCACGGGTCCACCAGCAGCACCTCGCCGGCCATCTCGATCCTGAAACCCGCATGGCCCAACCAGATTATCTTCATAGCACACCTCCGTTTTATGGTCTTTGGTGATTATGCCACAAATGGGCGGAAAAGCGAGCCCTTCACCCCGCGCCACCCTTTCCCCTTGATTTTCGCGCCCAAAACCCCGATTTAAACAGAAGTCACCATCGAAAGGGCCAAAATGCTTAAGAAATTGCTGATCCGCTGGGCCGCTGCCCTGGTTCTGGTGTTTATCACCTACAACCCCACCAGCCTGAACTATGTCCGCTGGGCGATGGACAGCTATACCACCAACCTTTCAGTGGTGATCCTGCTGGGGCTGCTGTTGTTTGTAGCCTATGCCGTTTTTGTGCGCGCCACGCTGCAATCTATCGGCAAGGTGGGCATCGGCCTTGTGTTGGCCGTCATCGCGGTGCTGCTCTGGGTGCTTTACGACAAGGGCCTGCTCGACCCCGCAAACGGCACCCTGATGACATGGATCGGCCTTGTGGCGCTCTCCTTCATCCTTGGCCTCGGCCTGAGCTGGAGCATCATCCGCCGCCGGATTTCCGGCCAGCTCGATGTGCGCGAATCCGATGTTCATGACGATATTGACGACCACGGCTGATTTCTATTCGACATCCCCTGCCTTAGGCGTTAGACAGCCTCGACTCTTTTAAGACCGAAAGACCGCAAAATGGAAAACATCGTTCTGACTATCCACCTGATACTGGCGCTGGGCCTGATCGGGGTTGTGCTGCTCCAACGCTCGGAAGGCGGCGGGCTTGGCATTGGTGGCGGTGGCGGCGGGGCCATGACCGGGCGCGCGGCAGCCACCGCGCTGGCAAAGATGACCTGGGTTCTGGCGGTCGCATTCCTGATCACCTCGCTGACGCTCACGGTGATCGCTGCCAGAAACGCCGGTGGTGGCTCGGTGCTGGATGGAACAGACCCGGCCGCAGCCGAAACCACCGCACCGGTCGAAACCGCCCCGGCGCTGGACCCGAACGCGATTCTTGTGCCGGATCTGGGCGATACCGGCAACAGCGCGGCGACCGATGGCACGGCCAATCCGGCCCCTGCTGCCACGCCGGATGCACCCGCGACCCCACCCCCATCGCAGTAACGGTGCGCCTAAGGGTAGAGCGCACCCCGGACCCTTTCAAGGTAAGCCATCAGCGGCGCATCGGCATTGATGCGCTTGCTCAGCATGGTC
>JALWPC010000160.1 GCA_026995265.1 Paracoccaceae bacterium | reverse complement strand
TGCTGGCCAGCCCGTCTTTTTGGAAAGGGGGGCTTTTGCAGGCGGCACCTCTGGCACATTACGGCCAAATCGGGGGTGTATCGCTTATAGGCGGTGAAAAAGGTTTTTATGACGCGCTGATTACGCATTGAATACGGGGTGAAAACCCCTATTTATGGGTGGAATGCACCCCGGTAAGGAGACTCGACTTGGGCAACTCAAAAAATTTGGCGTTTTGGCTGGTTCTGCTGGTCCTGATGATCGCCCTTTACAATATCTTCAGCGCCGGGCTTTCGCCCGCGGCGTCGGGGGAAGTGAGCTATTCCGATTTTCTGACGCAGGTGGAATCCGGTAAGGTTTCCAACGTGCAGATCGACGGCGAAAATGTGGTATTCAAAACCGATGGCGGCACATTCAAGACCATCAAACCACAAGGCACCAACGATATACTGATCCCTACTTTGCAGGCTAACGGCGTTGACTTTATGGCAAAACCGCAGGAGCAATCGACGCTTTCCTCTATTCTGATCAGTTTCCTGCCCTTCCTGCTGCTGATCGGCGTCTGGGTCTATTTCATGAATAAAATGCAGGGCGGCGGCAAGGGCGGGGCGATGAGTTTCGGCAAATCCCGCGCCAAGATGTTGACCGAGCGTTCCGGCAAGGTGACCTTTGACGACGTGGCGGGCATTGACGAGGCCAAGGAAGAGCTTGAGGAGATTGTGGAATTCCTGCAGGACCCGCAGAAGTTCAGCCGCCTTGGCGGCAAAATCCCCAAAGGCGCGCTGCTGGTTGGCCCGCCGGGCACCGGTAAAACCCTGCTGGCGCGGGCGATTGCCGGCGAGGCGGGCGTGCCGTTTTTCGCCATTTCCGGCTCTGATTTCGTGGAAATGTTTGTGGGTGTCGGCGCAAGCCGCGTGCGCGACATGTTCGAGCAGGCCAAGAAAAACGCGCCGTGCATCGTGTTTATCGACGAAATAGACGCCGTGGGCCGCCAGCGCGGTTCGGGCGTGGGCGGGGGCAATGACGAGCGCGAGCAAACCCTGAACCAGCTTCTGGTGGAAATGGACGGGTTCGAGGCCAACGAGGGTGTGATCCTTCTGGCCGCCACCAACCGCGCCGATGTGCTCGACAAGGCGCTGCTGCGCCCCGGGCGGTTTGACCGGCAAATCCATGTGCCCAACCCCGATATTAACGGGCGCAAGAAGGTGCTGGAGATCCATGCGCGGAAAATCCCGCTGGGGCCGGATGTGGACCTGCGGATTATCGCCCGTGGCACGCCCGGATTTTCGGGCGCTGACCTGGCCAACCTTGTGAACGAGGCGGCGCTGACGGCGGCGCGCACCGGCAAGCGTTTTGTCACCATGGAGGATTTCGAATTCGCCAAAGACAAGGTGATGATGGGGGCCGAGCGTCGCTCGATGGTGCTGACCGAAGAACAAAAGGAAATGACGGCTTATCACGAAAGCGGCCACGCGATTGTGGGGATCAAGCTGCCCAAATGCGACCCGGTTTACAAGGCGACGATCATTCCCCGCGGCGGGGCGCTTGGCATGGTGATGAGCCTGCCGGAGATGGACCAGCTCAACTATTTCAAGGATCAGGCCATTCAGAAAATCGCCATGGCGATGGCGGGGAAAGCCGCCGAAATTTATAAATACGGCGAGGAGCGGGTGAGCAACGGCC
>JALWPC010000159.1 GCA_026995265.1 Paracoccaceae bacterium | reverse complement strand
CCCATGCGCTCGATCATCTTGATTGATCGTTTGTTATCAGGGGCAACATAGCTGGCGGCGGTTTTCCAACCGAGATGGTTAAAGGCATAGTCCAATACGGCTGTCGCCGCTTCAGACGCAAACCCTTTGCCTTCGTCCTCATCCCGCCAAATTGCCCAGCCAAGTTCCGTTTCGGGCCAGCCTTCGGGCTTAAGGGCGCCGACATGGCCAATGGCCGCGCCATTATCTTTGCGCACCATGGTCAATGTGCCAAGCTCGGCAACATTCCAGAAATCAATCATCTCTTGAAACTCGACGACGGCTTCTTCTTTATCTTGCGTCCCACCCGCATAAATCGCCCGTGCTGACATCAGGAAGGATACAAAACCATCCTGATCATCGGCGACCGGAGCGCGCAAAAGCAAGCGCTTTGTTTCAAGGGTAGGAGCTGACATCATTTCTTTTTCCCGAAGCCGGAAAGGTCAGACGGCAGGCCGCCGCCACCAAGGCCGGGGAGGCCGCCCGGAGGGGTGCCGGGCAGGCCTTGTGGCATGGCCCCGCCACCCTTGCCCATAAGCGCACCAAGCCCTTGGCGCATCAGGCCTTTTTTGCCCAATTTGCCCATCTTCTTCATCATGTCGCCCATCTGGCGCTGCATTTTCAGCAGCTTGTTGAGCTCGGAGACCTCCAGCCCCGCGCCCTTGGCAATCCGCTTTTTGCGGCTGGCTTGCAGGAGCTTGGGGTTGGCGCGCTCGCGCTTGGTCATCGACTGGATCAGGGCAATCTGGCGTTTCAGGATCTTGTCATCCATGCCCGCCGCAGCCATCTGTTTTTTCATTTTACCCATGCCGGGCATCATGCCCATCACGCCTTCCATGCCGCCCATTTTCAGCATCTGCTCAAGCTGGCTTTTGAGGTCGTTCATATTGAACTGCCCCTTCTGGAAGCGCTTCATCATGCGCTCGGCCTGCTCGGCCTCAATGGTTTCCTGCGCCTTTTCCACAAGGCTGACAATGTCGCCCATGCCCAGAATCCGCCCAGCGATTCGCTCGGGGTGGAATTCCTCAATGGCGTCCATCTTTTCGCCAAGGCCGACGAATTTGATCGGCTTGCCGGTGATGGCCCGCATACTCAAAGCCGCCCCGCCGCGCCCGTCGCCGTCCATCCGTGTGAGCACCACGCCGGAAATCCCGATCTGGCCGTCGAACTGCTCGGCCACGTTTACCGCGTCTTGGCCCGTCAACCCGTCCACCACCAGAAGCGTCTCGCGCGGGGCGGCTACATCGCGCACCTCCTGCACTTCGGTCATCAGCGTTTCGTCAATGTGCAAGCGCCCCGCCGTGTCCAGAATATAGACATCATAGCCGCCCAAAGTGGCCTGCTGCTTGGCGCGCTTGGCGATCTGCACCGCGCTTTGCCCCGCCACAATCGGCAGGGTGTCCACGCCGATTTGCGCGCCGAGCACCGCAAGCTGCTGCTGCGCCGCGGGGCGGTAAATATCCAGCGAGGCCATCAGCACCCGCTTATTATCCTTTTCTTTCAGTCGCTTGGCCAGCTTGGCCGTGGTGGTGGTTTTGCCCGAGCCTTGCAGGCCGACCATCAGGATGGGCGCAGGCGGGTTATCGGCTTTCAGCTCGCCCGCTTTCGGGTCATCCCCCGCCAGCACCGCCACCAGCTCGTCATGCACGATCTTCACAACCTGCTGGCCCGGGGTGATGGATTTGGTCACCGCCTGCCCCTCGGCCTTGGCCTGCACCGCCTTCACAAAGTCCCGCGCCACAGGCAGGGAAACGTCCGCTTCCAGCAGCGCCACCCGCACCTCGCGCAGGGCGGTGGCCACGTCGGCCTCTGAAAGCGCACCTTGCTTGGTGAGCTTATCAAAGACGCCGCTCAGGCGATCAGACAGGTTCTCAAACATGCGGTCCTCCTCAGGCCCCAAACAAACGACAAACGCACCAGTGGGCGCAACGCGCTGACTGGTGGCGATCCTCTAAATCGAGGACCGGAAGGGTTCAAGCTTCCGTAAGTCAGGGGCGGTTTAGGGGAAGCGGGGGTGGGCGTCAAGCAAAATTGGCCAATGCCACGCATCTAACTTTGGTTTATGCGCTCAATTCCGCCACTTTATGGGCCGAACAGGCAATGCATTTGCGCCCAAGGTGCCATGGTGTTAGCGCAACAAAACTTTTACATAGCCCGAGTAGATTTAACCCGAAGCAGATTCGAACCATGAGCCAGACAGACACCAAAACCATACCCGTTTGGGATATTTTCATCCGCGTTTTTCACTGGACGCTGGTGCTGGGAGTCAGCACGGCGGCGGTTTCCGGATTTTTGCTGCGGCCCACATGGATCAGCCTTCATGTTTGGGCGGGCACCTCTGCGGCGGTCCTCTTGCTGGCACGGTTGCTTTGGGGCATATGGGGCAGCAAGAACGCGCGATTTGCGGGCTTTATCAAAGGTCCGCGAGAGGTGATCAAACACTTGAAAGAGTTGCGCGCCGGCACGGCGGCCCGGCATCTCGGGCACAACCCGTTGGGTGCGCTTATGATTGTCGCCCTGCTTGGCACCGTGTTTTTGCTGCTGCTTACGGGGGCTACGGCGCTTGGCGGGGTTTTCAAAACCGGCCCGCTGGGCTTTCTGTTTTCGTATGACCTGGGCACAACCATCCTTCGGGTCCACTATGTATTAGCCATAATTCTTGTGCTATTGGTTACACTTCATATTCTGGGTGCCGTATTTGAAGGGATGCGCACCAAAGAAAACCTGGTGAAAGCAATGATAACGGGGAAAAAAGAAGCGCGTGAAAGCGACCACGATTTGCCAGAGGTGTCCAGCCGTCCGCTTTGGGTAACGCTGGTTTTCGGTGCCACATTGGCGCTGCTGGTCTGGGGTGGTATCTGGTTTTCGGCCAAACCGCCCTTTGGCGTGCCCACCGGCCCGATGAACCCGACCTATGCTGAAGAATGCTCTGCCTGCCATATCGCCTATGCGCCCAGCCTTCTGCCCGCTAAAAACTGGGGCACGCTGATGAGCCAGCTTGACAACCATTTCGGCGAGGATGCCAGCCTCGACCAGAAGTCGGTGGACGAGATTACCACCTGGCTGTTTGCCAATGCCGCCGATTCGGTCGATACCAAACCGGCACATGTATTCTCGCGCACCAACCCCACCTATCCGGTGGCCATCACCGAAACCCCTTTCTGGAAAAACACCCACCGGACGATACCGGACGCAGTGTTCACCCGCGCACCCATTTATGATAACGGCAATTGCAATGCGTGTCATAAAGATGCCGAATCCGGGGCTTTTTACCCCGCCAATATTTCAATCCCCAAGGAGACACCCCAATGAAATTCAAACTGATCATTGCCACAACGGCGGTTGCACTTGTCGGTGCTGTCGTGGCGGCCAACACCCAGCGCGACGCGATTTTGTCGGGCTATGCCGCACAGGCCGGCGTATCCGGCTTTAGCGCCGACGCGGGTCGGCAATTGTTCATGAGCCAGAATACCGGTGGCAAACCCGCCACGCCTTCTTGCTCCACCTGCCATACAAGTGACCCGCGCAATGTGGGCCACACACGCGTGGGCAAAGTTATTCAGCCAATGGCCGTATCGCGCAATCCTGAACGGTTTACAGACCCCGCCAAGGTTGAAAAATGGTTCGGCCGCAACTGCCGTTCTGTGCTGGGCCGTGAATGCACGCCTACGGAAAAAGGTAACTTTATTACCTATATGATGAGCCTCTAAGCGAAAGGACGCTTGAAATGAATATGAATATCAAAGCCCTGGCCGTTATGGCTGTTGCGCTCTCTACGGCCCTGCCCGCCATGGCGGCCTCGCCGTGGGTGGTGGCCAACAATACCACCAAGACCGAGTGTTCGGCCTGTCACATGGCTTATGCGCCGGGTTTTCTGCCCAAGCGTTCGTGGCGCGCCATTATGAGCGACCTGAGCAACCATTTTGGCGAAGATGCCAGCCTTGATGATGCCGCCCGCACCGAGATCTCCAATTATCTGGTCTCGCAGGCTCCGCGCGATATTCGCGGTCTGGCCGCGTCGGCGACGCCCCTGCGCATAACCGAACTGCCCTGGTATACCCGCATTCACGGCCCGCGCTTTGTGGCCTATGCCCAGAGCCACCCCAGCATTGGCACGCTTTCCAACTGCACCGGCTGCCACCGCGGGGCCGAGCGCGGTATCTTTGGCGACGACTAAGGCAGGGTGAAGGGGTATGTTTTGGCGCTCCAGCCATCCACATTATCCCGCGCCCTGATAACCACCTCGGTGATCCCTTCGGGGATCACCACCCCTGAAAGCGAGCGGGTAAAGGGCTGCTCGTTGACATGCGGGTGCAGCAACACCCGCATCCCCAGGCTGGCGCCATCAGGGGCCAGCACCTCCCAGCCATCGGCATAATGGTCCCAGCCGCTATCCTTGTGGCGCAGGGAGACATCAAACCGCCACGTGCCGGCGCTCTCAACCGCCCGCACGTTGACGATCTCCACCTCACTTGCCAGTGATGCGCCGGCCGTGAGGGTTGCAATCAGGGTGATAAGTGTTTTCATAAGGGCCTCCCCGCGTATGATTGCGCCCAAATTCGTTAGGCTTCAAGTGACAATCCCCTTTGATAACAGCTTTGTTAACCTGCCCCCGCGCTTTTATGACCGGCAAAACCCCGTGCCTGTCGCCGCCCCCGCTCTGGTGGCCTTCAACCCCGCGCTGGCGGCGGAAATCGGCGTGTCGGCCGATGATTTTCCGGTGGAGGTGCTGGCGGGCAATGTGGTGCCCGAAGGGGCGGCCCCCCTGGCGGCGGCTTACGCTGGCCACCAGTTCGGCGGCTTTGTGCCCCAGCTTGGCGACGGGCGCGCGGTGCTGCTGGGCGAGGTGGTGGGGCCGGATGGCATCCGCCGCGACATCCAGCTCAAAGGCGCGGGCCGCACCCGTTTCTCGCGCGGGGGCGACGGGCGCGCCGCCCTTGGGCCGGTGCTGCGGGAATACCTCGTGAGCGAAGCCATGCACGCGCTCGGCGTGCCCACCACCCGCGCCTTGGCAGCGGTGACCACCGGCGAGAGGGTGCAGCGCGATACGCCCCTACCCGGCGCGGTGCTCACCCGCGTGGCGCAAAGCCACCTGCGGGTCGGCAGCTTCCAGTTCCACTACGCCCGCCAAGACAAGGCGGCGCTGGAAACCCTCGCCGAATATGCCCGCGCCCGCCATTACCCCGAGGCCCAAGGCCCGCTTGGCCTGCTCGACGCGGTGGTTCGCGCCCAGGCCAGGCTCATCGCACGATGGATGGGGCTTGGCTTCATCCACGGGGTGATGAACACCGATAATATGGCAATATCCGGCGAAACCATCGACTACGGCCCCTGCGCCTTCATGGATACCTACCACCCCGAAACCGTGTTCAGCTCGATTGACAGGCAGGGCCGCTATGCCTTCGCCAACCAACCCAAAATCGCGCTCTGGAACTTGGCCCAACTCGCCCAAACCCTGGTGCCGCTGGTCGGCGAGGTGGCCCCGCTGGAAGCCAGCCTCGCCCGCTTCGACGACCTCTACGCGACTGAGTTCACCCGCATTTTCACTGCCAAACTCGGTCTGGCCAAGCCCGATGTGGATTTCATCACCGACACCCTGAAGATGATGGCGAATGAAGGCGTGGATTTCACCCTGTTCTTCAAGCGCCTCGCCTATGGGCAGGAGATCGAGAGCCTGTTTGAAACCCCGTCAACGGCGCAAGACTGGCGTGCCAACTGGGACAGAATCCGCCTGCCCGAGGCCGATATGAAAGCCGTAAACCCCGTGTTCATCCCCCGCAACCACCGCATCGAGGCGGCGCTTTCCGCCGCCGAGCACGGCGAATTTGCCCTGTTTGAAACCCTGCACACAGTGCTGGCCAACCCGTTTTCCGAACAGCCCGAACATGCCGAATTTGAAACCCCGCCCACCGAAGACGAGCGGGTGCTGGCCACATTCTGCGGCACATAAATCCGTGTGATACAATCACGCACATTATCAGGCTTTTCATCCCGCGCTCAAAAGGCTAAGCACCCAATGCTTAACCCCTAATTGGAGAGATCACATGGGTTACCGAATCGTAGTTGTGGGGGCCACCGGAAACGTGGGCCGTGAAATGCTGAACATTCTGGACGAGCGGGCATTCCCCGTTGACGACATCGCCGTGCTGGCCAGCCGTCGTTCGCTGGGCACCGAGTGCTCTTTTGGCAATAAAACCCTGAAAACCGACGATCTGGACACCTTTGATTTCACCGGCTGGGATATGGCGCTGTTTGCCATCGGCTCCGAGGCCACGGCGAAATATGCCCCCATCGCCGCCAAGGCGGGCTGTGTGGTGATCGACAATTCCTCGCTCTACCGCTATACGCCCGACATCCCCCTGATCGTGCCGGAGGTCAACCCCGACGACATCATGGGCTATGCCAATAAAAACATCATCGCCAACCCCAATTGCTCCACCGCGCAAATGGTGGTGGCGCTAAAGCCCCTGCATGACCGCGCCAAAATCAAGCGGGTGGTGGTCAGCACCTATCAATCCGTTTCCGGCGGTGGCAAGGCGGCCATGGACGAGCTTTGGCTGCAAACCAAGGGCATGTATGTGCCGGGCCAGGAGCGCGACCCAAAGGTTTTTACCAAGCAGATCGCCTTCAACGTGATCCCGCATATCGATGTGTTCATGGATAGCGGCGAGACAAAAGAAGAATGGAAGATGGTCGCCGAGACCAAAAAGATTGTCGACCCTGCCATTAAGGTCACCGCCACCTGCGTGCGGGTGCCGGTGTTTGTGGGCCATTCCGAGGCGGTGAATATCGAGTTTGAAGAGTTCCTGGACGAGGACGAAGCCCGCGACATCCTGCGCGAGGCCCCCGGGGTTCTGGTGATCGACAAGCGCGA
>JALWPC010000158.1 GCA_026995265.1 Paracoccaceae bacterium | reverse complement strand
AAAATTAAAGTGTTATGACACCAAATTCTTAAAGATGATGTATTTATTTGAGAATATAAAAAAGAAGAATTTAAGAAAAATTATACAAGAGAAGAATTGGAAAATATTAAATGGCCTGATTTAAAAAAGATATATGCTAAAAATGTATGAACTATTAGTGCTTGATTATCTAAAAAAATAGTTATAGAAACTTTACTAAATAACAAATAATAGATGGATGTAAGTAAAATAATTAGTATGGTTCAAGATTTGACTTGAACTACACTATCTCAAGATATAATCTTAAACTATGTTAATATGGTTAAAAATGATATATGGACTACTATTATTACAGCTACTGATGAGTGATATAATTGGACTTTTTGGACTACTGATACAGTAAAAGGTCAAATAGAATATAGACTTAGTAGTATAGCTAGTTGAGATGATTGAACTCTAAAACTTAAATGAGTAAGTGTTTGTTATGATGATACAAAAAAATATCCTAATTGACAACTTATATATAAAAAAGCTAAAGAACAATCTATGTGAAATCTTAAAGAAGATATGAATTATTATGAAAACTATTGAGATTATGAAAACCCTATTTTTATAGTTCAAGATAATAGTGTATTTATATATCCAGCTCCTGATAAAGTTGTTGCTGATTGAATAAAAGTATTAGGTATTAGAAATATACCAGATTATACTCTAACTACTACTGAAAAAGATACAATGATAAGGCCACAATATCATCAATATATAGTTCAATGAGCTATAACATATATATATAAAAGAATGAGGTTATATAATGAATATCAAATAGAAAAAGCTGAATATGAAAAAAACAAACAAGTAATTACAGAGAAATTAAGTGAAAGAACTACTTGACCTTTTTATGCTTCTTATGATACTGAAAATGTGAATTAAAAATACAAATAACTTTACTTGATGAATTTGAAATAGTAATTATATAGGTAAACCTTGAAGTTATGCTTTTTCATTAAATGTAGAAACTTATGATGCTAAATGATTACAACTTTGACATACTTGATATGAAACAACTATAAATACTAGAAATCAATGACAAATTATATGAGCTGTATATTCATCACAATCTGCATATAAAATATTTGCTACTCGGGACTGATATATAGAAGTCCCATTTGATATTAGTAAAAGTTTTCAATTTAAAAGTAGAATATTTAACATATTTACTAAACAAATATGAAATCAACTGTATTGAATAATACTAAATTGAGGAATATATAAATGGAAAATTAATGTAAATGATGTTGCTTTATGAGTATGAGATAATTGAGCTAATATAACACAAGAATGAACATTGCCAGATGTAGATTGAACTATTTCTTTCTTTTATAGTAAATGCCCATATTTAATAAATTCTGATTTAATATATGTAGTAGGTTGAAATGTATTTAATAATGATATATTTACTATTGATACTACTACTTCTCCTTGGACTATTACAAATACATTAAAATTAGATGATTGATTTACTATTACATATATGTGATTAATATGAAGTGTTGTGCATATAGTATGATATGACTGATGATGAGGTAAAGAGGTATATTGGGATTGAATATCATCTACAACTTCTTCTGCTAGAACTTATTGAAATAGATTTATATGATGGTATTGAAAAAAAATAGAATGATGAGC
>JALWPC010000157.1 GCA_026995265.1 Paracoccaceae bacterium | reverse complement strand
CCGTCATTGCGAGCAACTCACCCCGCTGCGCGGTGACGAATCGGGGAAGAACTGTCGGCTGCGATAGTTTAGGCTGTGGCTAACCGTGAGGGAAGGCCGACGCTTCATTGGTGCGAGAGTGCCCGTTTGCGAGCATGGTCTGGGGCTGAGCGACCCAATCACTAGTGGCGCGTAAGCGACCCTGTTCAAGAGAGTGCCTGTTTATCCCAGCCCTACTCACGGCCTGTTAAGCTATGGAGGATGCGTTGTGAGTAAGAAGAGAAAGCAGAGGACGAAGAAGGCGCAACAGGCGCAGCGGGTTCGCGCGCATCTCAAGCAGGTCAACCTGTTCGCTGCGGGTATCGATATTGGCTCGCGTAGCCATTTTGTCGCGGTTCCGGGGGAATTGGACAAGGAGCCGGTTCGGGAATTTGCAGGATTTACCGGCGATTTACATCAACTGGCGGACTGGCTAGTGAAAATCGGTATTCAAACGGTGGCGATGGAATCGACCGGGGTGTACTGGATACCGGTTTATGAGATTCTGGAGGCGCGCGGGCTTGAGGTGTTGCTGGTCGATGCCCGTCACGTCAAGAATGTCCCAGGGCGTAAAACGGATGTGTTGGACTGTCAGTGGCTACAACAGCTGCACACCTATGGTTTATTGCGCGGTGCGTTCCGGCCGCAGAATGACATGGTGGCGCTGCGCGCCTATCTGCGCCAGCGAGAAGGGCTGATCGCGAGTGCGTCGGATAGTATTCGTCATATGCAGAAAGCCCTTCGCCAGATGAATCTGCTGCTCGATAATGTGGTGAGTGATATCACGGGCCTGACTGGATTGGCCATCATACGCGCCATTCTGGCGGGTGAGCGCGACGCCCAACAACTGGCCAAGCTACGGGACAGGCGCTGCCGCAGCGATGAAAGGACGATTGCGGGTTCGCTGGAAGGCCACTACCGGGAAGAGCATCTTTTTGCACTCGCGCAAGCGGTGGAGCGCTATGATTTTTACCAACAACAGGTCGAGGCGTGTGAGAAGGCAATTGAACGGCATTTGAGGCAAATCGAAGGCGATGATGACAATGACCCGGATGTACCACCCGCCTCGAAGCCGAAGGGCCATAGTAAAAACGGTTTCGACTTCGACGTGCGTAGCGAGTTATACCGGCTGACCGGCGTAGACTTGACCGAGATTAACGGCATGAGTGAAAACAATGTTCTGACGATTCTCTCGGAGACGGGTACTGACATGAACGCCTGGCCCAGCGAGAAGCACTTCGCGTCCTGGCTGAGTTTGAGTCCGGGGAACAAGGTCACGGGAGGAAAGCGGCTGAGCGGTAAGACCAAGGCTTCGGCCAATCGCGCCGCTGCGGCGTTCCGCCTGGCGGCCTATTCACTCGCCAATTCCAAAACGGCGCTGGGCGCCTTCTACCGGCGATTGCGTAACCGGCTGGGCGCCCCCAAAGCGATCACGGCGACGGCACACAAGCTGGCGCGCATCTTCTATCAGATGCTCAAGACAAAAAGGCCTTTTGTCGAAGCCGGGCAGGATTATTATGAACAACAGTACCGGGAACGTGCGACCCGGAACCTGAAAAAAAGGGCGGCTGCACTCGGCTTCCAACTCATTCCAGAGCCGACGAATGACCTCCAACAATCAATGTGTTAGGTTTAAGTTCTTCAAGAG
>JALWPC010000156.1 GCA_026995265.1 Paracoccaceae bacterium | reverse complement strand
TGCCGATTTCGTCAATCAGCGCGGCCACGGTTTCCGGTTGCATCAGGCTCGGGGTGCCGCCGCCGAAAAACACCGTGTCCACCTTGCGCGGGCCAATGAGTGCCGCTTGGTGGCGGAGTTCCGAAATCAGCGCTTTGCGCCATGCTGCGTGATCAACCGCACGGCTCACATGGCTGTTGAAATCGCAATAGGGGCATTTGGCGAGGCAAAAGGGCCAGTGGATATAGACCCCGAATCCGCCGTGTTGCCAGTCATCCACGATAGGCCGTGACCTCGATTTCAATCAACATTTCAGGCTTGATCAGCCCGGCGATAATCATGGTTGCCGCAGGGCGAATATCGCCCAAGGCTTCCCCCAGCGTGGGGATGAGCGCATCCACAAGCCCGGCATCCACCACCGTATATTGCACGCGGGCAATATCGGCCATCTCAAAGCTTGCCTCCTCCAATACTTTCGCAATAGTTGCAAAACAGTTGCGGGCCTGCTGGTCTATGGTTTCGGGCATGGTCATGGTCGCATAATCATAGCCGGTGACACCGGAGACAAAGCACCAATCCCCTTGCACCACGGCGCGGCTATAGCCCATGGTGGCCTCGAATGGCGAGCCGGTAGAGATCCGTTTGCGCTCACTTTTCATTGGGAAAACAACCCTTTACCAGAAGGTCAAACGCCCGCGCGCGGTGGCTGATTTTGTTTTTCTCCCAGCGGTCCATCTCGCCGAAGGTGATGTCATAGCCATCGGGCTGGAAGATCGGGTCATAGCCGTGGCCTTCCTCTCCGCGCATGGGCCACACCACTTGGCCCTCGATTTTACCCGCGAAAACCTCGTCATGACCATCAGGCCACGCTAACACCAGGGTTGAGCAAAAACGGGCCGTGCGCGGGGCTGGGGCGTTGATCTTTTCTAACTCGTTCCAAACGCGCGTCATCGCCATCACGAAATCCCGCCCGTCTGGCGTTTCGGCCCAATCGGCGGTGTAAACCCCCGGCGCACCGCCCAAAGCATCCACCTCGATACCGCTATCATCTGCCAGCGCCGGCAACCCGCTTTTCTGCGCTGCGTAATGGGCCTTGATCCGGGCATTGCCCACAAAGGTATCTTCGGTTTCCTCGGGCTCGTCATAGCCCAACTGCCCCGCCGAAACGGTCTCGATCCCGTAAGGCTGCATCAGCCGGGCAATCTCCTCCAGCTTGCCCTGATTATGGGTCGCGACCACCAGTTTTCCGGTCAGTTTACGCATTGATCGCTGCCTTTTGCGCCGCCACCAGTTCAGCCACGCCCTTTTCGGCGAGGTCCATAAGCTGGTTGAACTCGCTTCGGCTGAAGGTTGCGCCCTCGGCTGAACCCTGAATTTCCACCAGCCCGCCCGCGCCCGTCATCACGAAATTCGCATCGGTGCCCGCGTCGGAGTCCTCGAGGTAGTCCAGATCAAGCACCGGCTGGCCGCCATAGATGCCGCAAGACACCGCCGCCACGTGATCGGTGAGCGGGTCCTGGGAAATCTCGCCCGATTCCAGCAGCCTGTTCACCGCCAGCCGTAGGGCCACCCAGCCGCCTGTGATAGACGCGCAGCGCGTGCCGCCATCGGCTTGAATCACGTCACAATCCACCGTAATTTGCCGCTCCCCCAGCGCCACGCGGTCCACCCCGGCCCGTAGGCTGCGCC
>JALWPC010000155.1 GCA_026995265.1 Paracoccaceae bacterium | reverse complement strand
GGAATCCCCCAATCTTGCAAGGGTTCTATGCAACAACGCCCTCAGAAAAACACGGAATTAGCCGCGGGTGCTACGAAAACTCGAACGGCCCCTCCACGTCATCCAGCGAGAATGCGTGCGTGATAATTTGCCCGTCTTCGTTATGCATATGCCAAAGGTAAGCCGGCGAAGCGCGCAAAAAGCTCGACACCGCTTTGGAGTTCGGGTTCCAGTGCAGCCGCATCCCCATGCTCGGGGCCGTGCAGACAAGCTTCCCCTGCCAAAGGGCCTGCGCAAACAGGTGGATATGGCCGCAGAGTATCCGCACAATATGGCTATGCTTTGCCACCACCGCCCCCAGCACATCTGCGCCCTCAAGCGGCGGGCGGTCGGTTTCATCCACCGAAAACTTCAATGGCGGGTGGTGCATGAAAATCAGCGTGGGCTTTTTTGACGCCGCCAATTCGGCCTCCAGCCACGCCGCCCGCGCAGTGCAAATCCGGCCATTCGGGGCGTCAGGATCAGTGCTGTCCAGCGCCAAAATCCGTAGCTCCGGCAGGTCCAGCGCATAGCTCAGATGCGCCGTCTGTTGCGCAGGCAAGGCCGCCGCCGGCATCCCTTGCCGCAGCGCGCCCCGGGTGTCATGGTTTCCCGCTGTCACATAAAACGGGGCCTTCAACCCCGCCAGAATACCGGCGGCGCGCACCACCTCCGCCACGCGGCCCGTATCGGCAATATCGCCGCTTACCAACACAAGGTCCGGCCGCAGCCCGTTGATATGTGCCACCACCTTTTCAAGGTTTTCCGCCATCGGGGCCACACCAAGGGTTTTCCCCTCGGCCACCACATGCAAATCGCTTATCTGCGCGATCTTCATCTACCAGACACCAACGCTATCCATGCTGGCCCACGGCTCTTGCGGGGGCAGTGGCTCTCCATTCTGCAGCAGCTCGATGGAAATATTGTCCGGCGAGCGCACAAAGGCCATATGCCCGTCGCGGGGCGGGCGATTAATCACCACACCCGCATCTGCCATTCTCTGGCAGGTGGCATAAATATCGTCTACACCATAGGCAAGGTGGCCAAAATGGCGGCTATCCGAAGGCAGCCCCTCATCGCCATCCCAGTTATATGTGAGTTCCAGGGGGGCATCATGCTGGTTGGGGGGGGCCAGAAATATCAACGTAAACCGCCCGGCCTCGCTTTCTTTGCGCTTGATTTCTTCCAGCCCGAGCAACTCGCAATAAAAGTGCATAGAGGCTTCGAGGTCTTTCACCCGCACCATTGTGTGAAGATAGGTCAACGCCATGGATTTTCCCCCGGTTATGGATTATTCAGAACAGACTATGGCGGAACCCCCCGCCAAGGCAAAGGAAAAGTAGTATGGATGGTCGGCTGGCTATACTGTTTAATCTGGTGGCTCTATTTGGCGACCATTACGAGGGCCAGGGCTGGACGGTGGATCGTGCAGATACGCAAGGCATGCTGACCACCTCCTACGGCATTGTGCAATACCATAACCGGAATTGGGGCAAAGAACTGCGCTTTACCCAAAGCTTCAAAAAATGGAAGCGCTTCAACCCGATTATTGACCTGTCACTCACCGAAAAAGGCGGCGCGTGGATAGGACTGGGGCTTTACCAGCAGTTTGACATGGACATAAACGGCACCCCGCTTTTTGTCGGGTTTACCATGGCACCGGGCCTGTATTCGCGAGGCGGAGATGTGGATCTCGGCCTCCCGCTGGAGTTTCGGTCCGGCGTGGAAATGGGCGCGCGGTTTGACAGCGGCTGGCAGGTGTCCCTATCCTTTGACCATCGCTCGAATGCGGATCTGGGCTGGGTCAACCCGGGGGTTGAAACCATCGAACTCAGGGTCTCGAAAAGCTTCAACTAGCCGAGCATCCACACCACCAAAGCGCCGACCACCAGCCCGAGCCCCAGCGAGCGCGGGCTAAACCAGCCTGGCCTCGGCGCGGGGGTTTCCGGCGTGGCCGCACGCAAAAGTGCGGTTTCTGCCAAGCGCGGCAGGTGCGGGCCAAAGCGGCTCAGCACTTTGGCCGTCGCCATCAGGTCCGCCGCCATGGCCTTGGGGCCAAGGGAATCACGAATATATTGTTCCACCACGGTATGGGAGCCTTCCCACATGTTCATTTCGGGGTTAATGGTGCGTGCCACGCCCTCGACCACCACCATGGTGCGCTGGAGCAATATCAACTCGGTGCGGGTTTCCATACCGAAGCGCTCGGTGACGTCAAACAGTTGCGCCAGCAGCCGCGCCATGGATATATGGCTGGCATCCTGGCCAAAAATCGGCTCACCAATGGCCCGGATGGCCTGGGCAAATTCGGCGACGTCCTGGTCGGCGGGCACATAACCCGCCTCGAAATGCACCTCCGCCACACGCTTGTAATCGCGCTTCAGGAACCCGTAGAGGATTTGTGCATAAACGCGGCGGGTATAGCTGTCTATCCGGCCCATAATGCCGAAATCAAAGGCCACAAGGTCGCCGTTTTTAGTATATTTCAGGTTGCCCTGGTGCATGTCGCCATGGAAAAACCCGTCGCGCAGGGCGTGGCGCAGGAAGGTTTCAATGATGCGGGTGGAGAACTCCACCGGGTCCAGCCCCGTAGCCAGCAACGCCTTGACATCCCCCAGCGGAATGCCCTCGACCCATTCGGTGGTCATCACCCTTTTCGCCGACAGCTTCCAGATCAGCGCGGGCACTGCAAAGCCCTTGTCCCCGTCGGTGTTGGCGGCGAATTCATCCCCCGCGCTGGCCTCGGAGCGCAAATCAAGCTCGGCCCGCACGATGCCCTCGAAATGCTCTATCACACCGGTGGGCTTGAGCCTGCGGGACGAGGGGGCGAAAATCTCGACCATGCGGGCGGCAAAGTGAAACGCATCCACATCGCGCATAAAGGCTTTTTCAATGCCAGGGCGCAGCACTTTCACCGCCACCGCCTGCCCCGTTTCAGCGATCACCGCCTTGTGCACCTGCGCCAGCGAGGCCGCCGCGACAGGCTCGGAAAACTCTGAAAACACCTCGGAAACCTTGATCCCAAGCTCCCGCTCCACCTCGGCAATGGCGTCTGCCTTCGGGAAGGGGGGCAGGCTGTCTTGCAGCACTTTAAGTTCGTCAGCCATAGCAGGCCCGACCACATCGGGCCGCGTGCTCATCAACTGACCAAACTTGATATAGGCCGGCCCCAGCGCCACCAAGGCGCGCAAAACCGGCGGTTGGGTCGGGTCGCCCTTCAGCCCCAACCACTTGAACGGCCAGCCCAGCACCCGCGCGGCAATGCGAATCGCGGTTGGGGCTTCCAGCGCATCCAGCGCCACTTTCATCGCGCCGGAGCGCTCAAAGGTGGCCCCGGTGCGCACCAGCCGCCAGATATTATGCGGGCCCCTCACAGCTTCCAGCCCGAATGCAGCGCAGCAATGCCAAAGCTCAGGTTGCGGTATTTCACCATCTCGAACCCGCCCTTACGGATCATCCCGGCAAAAACCTCCTGCTTGGGAAACTTGCGGATCGACTCCACAAGGTATTGGTAGCTGTCCCGATCATTGGCGATCACCTCGCCCAGTTTGGGGATGATGTTAAAGGAATAACGGTCATAGGCCCATTGCATGGCGGGGTTAGGAATGGCAGAAAACTCCAGCACCATAAAGCGCCCGCCGGGGCGCAGCACGCGGTAAGCCTCGTTGATCGCGTCCTGAATACGGGTCACGTTCCGGATGCCAAAGCTGATGGTGTAAACGTCAAAAGTATTGTCCGCAAAGGGTAGCGCCATGGCGTCGCCCACCACCCAATCGAGCCGCTCGCCCATCGCCAGCGCCTCGGGCCGCTTGCGCCCCTCGATCAGCATGCTTTCGGTCATATCCAGCACCGTGGCATGGGCCTGCCCCTTGGCGCGGTCATTGAACCTGAACGCAATATCGCCGGTGCCCCCCGCCACATCCAGGAGCTTTTGCCCGGGCTGCGGGGCCAGCCAGTCCATCATCGCCTCTTTCCAGATGCGGTGAATGCCCAGGCTCATGGCATCATTCATCAGGTCATACTTGCTGGCCACGGATGAAAAAACCCCGTGAACCATGCCCGCCTTGGCGTCTTCATCCACCTCGGTAAAGCCAAAATGTGTCCTGCGATTCGTGGTCATAGCCGCGCCTTTTCTCTGCCTAGCCCAGCTTTACCCCGTAGCCGCGCGGGGTTCAATCAATGCTTTTCATTCCAAATTGTTCAAATATCCCCGCCGGAGGCATTAAAACTTTTTTGCCTCCGGCGGGGATATTTGAACAATTTGGAATTAGGGTGCGAACAGCATAATGGTGATGATCGTATCTCCATATTTGCGCTGGTCTTTCAGGGTAAAGCCCGCAGGCGCTGCCACCGCCGCGCTTTCTTCCCAGACCACCAGCGCCCCTGCAGCCAGCCAGCCGCCCTTTTCGCAGCTCGCCAGCGCCTTTTCCCCGAGGCCTTTGCCATAGGGAGGATCAAGGAATACAAGGTCATACGGCACGCCGCGATTCTCCCCCATCCGCGTGGCATCCCGACGATAAATCTTGCTTTGTCCGATCATCCGCAGCTTGTCGGTGTTTTCCCTGAGCAGCGCGCGGGATTTCGCACCGTCATCGACAAACAGCGCCCGCGCGGCCCCACGGCTGAGCGCCTCAAAGCCAAGCGCCCCCGTGCCCGCAAACAGGTCCAGCACCCGTGCGCCTTCAATGGGGGGGTAATCCCCATGCGCCAAAAGGTTAAACAGGCTTTCGCGGACACGATCCGTGGTCGGGCGCAAATGCGCCGCCGCGTCGCCCTTGCCCACATGGGCCAGCGCCGTGCCGCGCCTGATGCCGCCGATAATTCTCATCCGGCGGCCATGATGGTTTTGAGGTCAATGCCCGGGTTGGCGACCATCTCCGGCGCGGGGGATTTCCCTGCTTCGATCAGCCGTTTGCCGACCATATAGGCGCGGGGGTCGTTCATGGCATCCACAGCCAAAAGCGCATTCCCCTTGTAATACCAATGGGATAGCGCCTCTCTTTCGCCGCGCACAATCACACGGTCATAGCCCGCATTCAGCCCCGCGATTTGCAGCTTCACGTCGAACTGGTCCGACCAGAACCACGGTTTAGGCACATAGACCTCTTCCCCGCCCAGCATATTCGCCGCTACAATCTCGGCTTGGTCAATCGCGTTGCCCACACTCTCGATGCGCACCTGCGCGCCATCAAGCGGGGTGCTGGCGCAATCCCCGGCGGCAAAAATATGCGGGTCCGATGTCTGCCCCCGCGGGTTGGTTTTAATGCCGTTGTCAATCGCCAGCCCTGCCGCCTCGGCAAGGCTAACACGCGGCGCAACCCCCACCCCGACAATGGCGAAATCCGCCGCGATCTCGCGCCCGTCCGTCAACCGTGCGCCGGTAATCCGGCCATCGCCCAGCAGCGCGCCTACGCCCACACCCTCGACAATCTCCACCCCGTGGCGCTGGTGCAGGGCGCGGAAATAATCCGAGGTTTCAGGCGCGGCCACCCGCTGCAAAATCCGCTCAGCCATTTCCACCAGCACAGGCTTAAGCCCCAGCTTCGCCGCCACCGCCGCCGCTTCCAGCCCGATATACCCCCCGCCGATGATCAGCACCCTGCGGCCCGCTACAAACTCCGGCTTCATCGCCTCCACGTCAGCAAGGCTGCGCACGGTATAAACCCCTGCGAGGGCGCCGCCGATGCGCTCCGGCAGGCGATGCGGCTCGGCCCCCGTGGTCAGGGCGAGCTTATCGTAGCTCAGCACCTCGCCGCTGCTTAGAGTGACGGTCTGCGTTTGGACGTCAATCGCCTCAGCGGTGCAGCCCTCCCGCAGGGTCACGTCATGCTCATCATACCACGCTTCGGGGCGCAAAAACAGCCGCTCCAGCGCCATTTCGCCCAGCAAATAAGCCTTGGAGAGCGGCGGGCGCTGGTAAGGCGGGTGAGGCTCGGCACCAATCATCGTGATCGCGCCGTCATATCCCTTTTTACGCAGAGTCTCGGCCAGGGTCGCCCCCGCCTGCCCCGCCCCGATGATAATAAAATGGCTCATTAAGCTGCATCCATCTTGGTGGCGAGTTTAATATCCAGCATCGTCAGCCCGCCAGCGCTATGGGTTTGCAGGGTCACGGTGACCTCGTTGTAAACATTGCTCCATTCGGGGTGGTGATCCAGCTTTTCCGCCCAGAGCGCCGATTCTGTCATCCACGCAAAGGCTTGGCGAAAGGTTTTAAACCGGAAAGTTTTGGTGAGCGCATCGCGCCCGTCCACCAAAGCCCAGCCGGTGGCGAATAACGCGGGCAATTCGGTGCCCCGTTTGTTTTCATCCAGAAGATCCATAGCGCTGTTTTAGCGGAGGCCAGGCCCCTTTGACCAGCGTTTTGTTGCCCGGCGGCATCACTTCAGCTTCGCCCGCACCCGCTTCCCCATAGCCCAAACCAATGCCACCACCGGCAGAACCAGCAGCGCTGATAGCTGGTATTTTTCCAGCCCCAGCATAGGGGCAATCGGTGCCAGTAGATAGGTGAGCAGCGACAGCAAATAATAGCTGATCGCCACCACCGAAAGCCCCTCGACGGTTTCTTGCAGCCGCAATTGCAGCCCCGCCCGCGCATCCATCCGTTCCAGCACCTGCTTGTTCTGCGCGGCATTTTCCACATCCACACGGGTGCGCAAAAGGTTCGCCGCCCGCTCGGTGCGCTTGGAAAGGTCCGCCAGCCGCGCCTTGGTGGAAAGCACGGTGCGCATGGCCGGCTCATAGCGCCGCATCATGAATTCAGACATCATCTGCCGCCCCTCGAACCGCGCCTCGCGCAACAGCTTTATCCGCTCCTGCACAATCTTGGCATAGGCCTCTGTGGCCCCGAAGCGAAACGCCGTGCGTGTGCCGAGGTCCTCGATGCGCCCCGCCAA
>JALWPC010000154.1 GCA_026995265.1 Paracoccaceae bacterium | reverse complement strand
GCGCGCTACAATTCTTCCCGACCATCTCCCCCGCCTCTGCCCCCGTGCCGCGCCGGTGTGTTTTTACCGGGTCGGGGAGGGGTCTTGGCCAATGCCTGCTTTTGGGCGTTCCCCCAGTCACGCATTGCAAACACAACCGGCAGCAAGGATTCGCCGAATTCAGTGAAACTGTATTCAACCCGAGGCGGCACTTCAGCAAAAACCTCGCGATGTATAATCCCGTCTTGCTCCAGCTCACGCAACTGTTTGGTTAGCATTTGCTTGGTGATTCCGGGCATCTTGCGACGCATTTCTCCGAAGCGGCGAATATCGTTATAGAGTAGCCAAATGATCAACAGCTTCCATTTTCCGCCAATCACTGACAGACACACCGTAACCGGACACGTAGAAATAACCTTGGATTTCAACTATGGTCTCCTTATCACACTAGGTCAGAAAATTATGACTAGTTGCGGAAAATGTTCCCAAGGCTATTCTCCATCCCGCTGATTCGTCAAACTTGAAAGGATGTTGCATGCTCAAAAAATATGCCGCGATGGGGTTGATCCTGCTGGGCACACCCAGTTTTGCACAAGAGCTGACAGGCGCGCAAGTGCTGCTCACCAATACGTTCGAGGGCCACGCCTTAAACGGGCATACCCTGCCCGAAACCGATGTTGCCAGATTCGGTATGCCCAACAATTTGTTTGCAACGGTTGGTGAGGGCACAGAGTACCCACAGTTTCTGACCCTTTACAATGTGGACATTTCCGGCGGGCAAATCCGGTTTGAGTGGCTGCATTCGGATTTTGCTGACAAAGTGTCCGGCCCAACCCCAGAGGGCAACCATGACCGGAACTACTTTGTATTTGATCTGCCGGAGGGCGTGGTGATCACGGATATTGCTTTAGATGAATCCGAATCAACCCTGCTTGACACCGCGGTGCTGCCAAGCGCTCAGGTTGTTGGGCCAAATAAAGTCGTGACCGATTTTGCCAGCGGGGTCGTGCGCGGTGTCGGCTTTAATCCGGTGTTCACGATTACCCTAAGCGGCTCATAAACTGAGCGGACCAGGGTGGCATTGCCAAGTATTCCGGCGGTGCCACCTCATTATAAATGCTGATTCCGCAATCGGCTGTCTGGAAATTCGGACTTGGCAAGATCCCGCGTCCCGGCTTTCCCCTTTGATCCATCCCCCGATCACTTCAAAACCCGAAGATTTCGGTTTGAGATGATGCGGAAGTTATCGGTGGTCTGACTTTGAAAGTCTTTCCCGTGTTTCGGGATGGTTTCTCGAAAGAACGGCATTATCGCTGTCGTGAACGGCTTATGGGCGGGATATAAGAATCCGGCAAGCTCAAATCGTTAAGTGATTATTCGGGTGGTCTGTGACTCGGGGTCTGGCTCATTAGAGGCAGCAGGACCGCCGGAGGCTGCGGTTTTTCCGGTGCTGAAGCACCGGACCCGCGCCTCGCCTTCGGCTCGGCGGGGGCGGCGCGTCAAGGCATGGTTTGCTTGGCGAGATCGCGCCCGCGCCGCGTTGCAAATTGGGTGCTTGTGGCGGGCCATTCGGCGCTTTGTTGTTTGGGTGTAAGGCAGCACAAATGCGCGGGCCTGCCTGCTTCAAGGGGGTGAATGGCGCTTGCGCCAGAGGGGGATGAAATCCCCCCTGCCGATGGCGAAGCCGAGG
>JALWPC010000153.1 GCA_026995265.1 Paracoccaceae bacterium | reverse complement strand
GGCCCTGCGGGCGGCGTTTGAACTGGCCAAAGGGGCCGATATGGTGGTGACGCTGGGCGGGGCCTCGGTGGGGGATTATGACCTGATCGGGCCGATGGCGGATGAACTGGGGATCGCGCTGGATTTCTATAAAATCGCCATGCGGCCGGGTAAGCCTTTGATTGCAGGGCATATTTCCGGTGTGCCGATGTTCGGGTTGCCGGGGAATCCGGTGTCTTCCATGGTCTGCACCCATGTGTTTCTGCGCCCTGCGGTGGATAAAATGCTGGGGCTCGATGCGGGGGCGCTGCCTGAGCAGGTGTTTGAACTGGCCGAGGATGTGCCGGAAAACGGGCCGCGGGCGCATTATATGCGGGCAAGGGTTGAAGGCGGGGTTTGCACGCCCGCAAAGCGGCAAGATAGCGCGCTGATCTCGGTGATGGCGCAATCCAATGCCCTGCTGATACGCGAACCCTTTGCCAAGCCGGCCAAGGCGGGGGAGAAGGTGCGCTGCATCCTGTATTAACCGCCTGATTTTCGGGGCTGAAGCCCCGAACCCACGCGGCGCGTCAACGATGGTGCTTGTGGCAAGACCGCGCCCGCGCCGCGCTGCAACCTGTGCGCCTGTGGCGGGTTTTGCCTAAAATTTTCGCGGCAGAGTTGACACAAAGCAAGAACATCTGTAGAACGTTGACAACGAATATTGACGGAGGGCGCGCGATGCTCACAAAAAAGCAGTTGGATTTGTTGACTTTTATTCACAAACGGGTGCAGGCGGACGGGGTGTCGCCCTCTTTTGACGAAATGAAGGATGCGCTGAATTTGCGCTCGAAATCGGGGATTCACCGGTTGATTACGGCGCTGGAGGAGCGCGGGTTTTTGCGGCGGCTGGCGCATCGGGCGCGGGCGATCGAGGTAATCAAACTGCCGGACAGTATGGAGCGGGGCTTTCAGCCCACGGTGATTGAAGGCGCGCCCCGCAGTTCGGTGGATATAAAGGTGGATGCCTTTGACCTGCCGGTGATGGGCAAAATCGCGGCGGGGACGCCGATTGAGGCCATTCAGCACGCCAGCAGTTCCATTGGCGTGCCAGGGGCGATGCTCAACACCACCGGCAAGCACTATGCGCTTGAGGTGAAGGGCGATTCGATGATCGAGGCGGGGATTAACTCCGGCGATATTGTGATTATCCACGAGCAGCCCGATGCCAATAACGGCGACATCGTTGTGGCGCTGGTGGACGATCAGGAGGCGACGCTGAAAAAGCTGAACCGGACGCAAAATGCGATTGAGTTGATTGCCGCCAATCCAGCCTATGAAAAACGGGTGTTCACCAAGGATCAGGTGAAGATTCAGGGCAAGCTGGTGGGCTTGATCCGCACCTATTCATAAGGTGCGCCGTGGTTTGTCCATGGCCTGAGCGGAGCGGCGGGCATGGCGGCGGTGATAACGGGTAGGCCCTCTGGGAAGGTGATGGAAAAGCCGTTGAGGGCGGCGATTTCGGATTTGCCGATAAACAGGCACGGACCTGCGGGAGCGGCCTCTTGTTTCGGGGCGATCAGGATTATTTCGGCACCGCATAGCGCGGGGTCTGGCGCTTTGTTTTGGTCAAGGATTATCGCCCAGCCGTTGGACAAGGTGGCGCGGGTGATGCGGTTTTCTGTGGCGATGCCTAAGCGGGCGAAGGCTTGTTT
>JALWPC010000152.1 GCA_026995265.1 Paracoccaceae bacterium | reverse complement strand
CAATGATGGTGCCCGCCAGCGTAGCCTTGGGCAGGTAGTAAAGCGCGGGGGTGAGGAACAGGGTGGCGAGCGCAATGCCCACGGCCGTATAGGCCCCGGCGGCGGGGGTTTGCGCGCCAGCATCAAAGTTGACCACCGAACGGGAAAAGCCGCCGGTGACAGGGAACCCGCCGGACATGGCCGAGCCGATATTGGCCGCGCCAAGGGCAATGAGTTCCTGATCCGGGTCCACCCGCTGGCGGCGCTTGGCGGCGAGGGTGGAGGCCACCGATATGGTTTCCACATAGCCGATAATGGCGATCAGCAGGGCGGGGGTGGCGATTTTGAGCCAGAGCTGGACATCCAGCGGCGGCAGGGTGGGCACGGGCAGGCCGGAGGGCACCGCTCCGACAATCTTCACCCCCTGCTGGTCGAGGCCAAGGGCAAAGGTCACCAGCGTGGTGAGGGCAACAGCGGCGACGGGGCCGGTCTTGGCCAGCACATCGGCGAGCTTGGGCTGCACGCCTTTTTTGAGCAACAGGGGCTTGAGGCCTTTGCGGGCCCAGAACAGGAAGCCGGTGGCGAAAATTCCGATGGCCAGTGTCGGCAGGTTGATTTCGCCCGCGTGCTCCCACAGCGAGGTGGCAAGTTCATAAAGGTTATGGCCACCGGCATTGACGCCGAAAATATGCTTGAGCTGGGCGGCGGCAATGATGATGCCTGAGGCGGTGATGAAGCCGGAAATCACCGGATGCGACAGGAAATTGGCCAGAAAGCCAAGGCGCAGAAGCCCCATGGCCAGCAGCATCAGGCCGGAGAGGAAGGCCAGCGCGATGGCGGCCCCCAGATATTCCGGCGTGCCCTGGGCGGCAAGGTCGCCCACGGCGGCGGCGGTCATCAGCGAGGCCACGGCCACGGGCCCGACGGCCAGCGCGCGGCTGGTGCCAAACAGGGCGTAAACCACCAAGGGCGCGATGGAGGCATAAAGCCCCACTTCGGCGGGCAGGCCCGCCAGCAGCGCATAGGCCAGCGATTGCGGGATCAGCATAATGGTGACGATCACGGCGGCCACCATGTCTTGGCTCAGTGTGTCGCGCGTGTAGCTGCGGGACCAGTCCAGAATGGGGAAAAACCGTTTCATCACAAGGGCCTAGTGTGTAGCTTTCCAAAGCATGGTGCAGCGGTTGCCGGTGCGGCAATAGGCAAAGACCTTGCCGTTATCCCCATCGGTGACGGCTTTGAAATCCCGCAGAATTTCCGGTGACATGCTGCGCGCCATGGGCACATGGAAAAAGGTCATGCCCGCCTTTTCCACCGCGCGCCGGATCTGCGCCGCATCGGGCTGGCCCGGGGCCTCGCCATCGGGCCGGTTGCACATGACGGTATCAAAACCGGCGGCCTTGATATTGGCCACATCAGCCACCGAGATTTGCCCCGTGACCGTAAAGGTCGGGGCGAGTTCGGTGGCGGTCAGGCCACCGATCTGCTTGGTGTTTTTGGGCTTGAACAGGTTAAAGAGCATTGACAGGCACCTTCAGATAAACTTGCCCGTTTTCTTCCGGCTCGGGCATTTTGCCGGCGCGCATGTTAACCTGTATGGACGGCACGATCAACTTGGGCAGCGAAAGCTCTGCGTCGCGCTTGGTGCGCATGTTGATGAAGGTTTCTTTGTCCTTATCCGCGGCCACATGGATGTTTTTGGCCTT
>JALWPC010000151.1 GCA_026995265.1 Paracoccaceae bacterium | reverse complement strand
AAGCCCATCCCCAGCGTCAGCAGGAAGAGAAAACTCCCTACCACCCAAGTCAACTCGCGGGGATATTTATAGGATGCCGTGTAAAACACCCGAAGCATGTGAATAAAGACGAAAAGCACCATGAGGGTTGCGCCCCAGTGGTGCATCCCGCGTATGAGCCATCCGAAGGCGACGCCGTTCATGATGTATTGCACGCTGTCGTACGCGTGATCCGGCGTGGGGACGTAATACACCGTGAGGAAGATTCCGGTGAACCCCTGCATGAGGAAGAGGAAGAGCGTCGCGCTTCCGAGGGTGTTCCACCAGTTGCCTTTCGGTTCGGGACGATCCAGCAGCGCTTTGTAGAGATCGTTTAGCCCTAATCGTTCATCCAGCCAGTCATATACTTGTGCCCACATAGCCTATCCTTCCGTGAAATGAATGAACAGATTGCCGTCCTCGATTTTGATTTCGTAATTGTCGAGAGGGCGGGGAGCGGGACCGGAATCTACATTGCCTTCTTTGTCAAAATGCGCGTTGTGGCAGGGGCAAACGTATTCTTGCAGTTCCGGGTGCCAGGTGACGCGGCAGCCCAAATGGGTGCAAACGTTGGAAAGCACTTCTATTTCGGTTTCTGATTTCCGCAAAACAAAAATGCCGTTGCTGTTGACCGCCTTTTCCCAGCCGTGAACTTTTGTGGTGGTGAAGGAAAAGGGAGTCGGTTCGCCAATGGGGTAATTTTCTACCGGTCCGAGCGGAATCCAAGTGTCGGTTTCGCTCGCTTTCAACGCCGGGTCAATCAAATAGTCAACGGCGGGGACGACGACGGATGCGCCCATCAGCGTACCCAGCCCTGCCGTCACGACCTTGACAAAATCTCTCCGGCTCAGGCGGTTAGAACTTGCCATGCGTACCTCCTTTTGGGTAGTAAAAACACAGCGGAAAGGCTCTCGTGCAGCGCATCTTTCCGCCGCGAATGGTTCGGACTTCCGCGAATCGGCAAAAAACGCGTGCCGACGCGCAAAATTCATTATGGATTATAAAGGCGTCTGCCCTCTTTGTTAAAGGAAGTCTGAAACCAAATATCTATGAACATTGTCACTTTCTTTGCTTTCTCGCGAATGAGATAATAAGTGATAATTCGCACCCATCTATCCTGAAGCAGGAGGCTTGTATGGCTCTTAAGCGGCATGTCAGTTTCTTTACGGGACTCAAATACAAGGGAGAGGGCCCCATGTGGGCATGGATTCTCCATCGCTTTACCGGGTTGAGCATTGCTGTATTTGTCGGTCTCCATGTGATTGCCGGTTTCCTGACCCAACAATTTGGCAGCGACGCCGGCATCTTTATCAATACGATTTACGAGAATTGGATTTTCCAGATATTCATTTTCTTCTGCGTGCTGTTTCATGTCATCAACGGACTGCGCGTCATCATCCTCGATATCTGGCCTGCCTTGATTGAGTATCAGCGCGAAGCCATCTGGCTCGAATGGCTGGTCTTTCTCCCCATTTTCGGATTGGCTGTTTTTGTCATTTTTACCGCAGGCTTGAGCGGATAAAAGGAGATACAAACCATGCAATCAAGAACTGTGCCGCAGCGCGGCTTGAATCTGGAATACATCATGTGGATTTTCACCCGCCTTTCGGGGCTTGCCATGTACATTTTGGCGTTGACGGGCATCATTGCCGCGTTGGCGATGGGCGC
>JALWPC010000150.1 GCA_026995265.1 Paracoccaceae bacterium | reverse complement strand
GCGCGCCGCACCCTCGTCAATAGACAGGCTCCCCGCCACCTTCATCGCCGAAATCCAGCGCTTGCGGGCCGAGGCGGGGTCGTGGCGCGCCATAAACCATGTGCAGCGCTCGCCCTTCAGCAGCCCCTGCACGGGCCGCCGCTTTTCGCCCTTGGCAATCGCCATGGCGCAGCCCGCATCCATGGCGATGCGCGCCGCCATCAGCTTGGTGCGCATCCCGCCCGAGGCCCCCGCCGAGCCCACATCTCCGGCCATGGCCTCAACCTCATGGCTGATCTCGCTGACCTCGGGAATGTGCGCCGCCTGCGCATCCCTGCGCGGGTCGGCACTATAAAGCCCGTCCACATCGGAAAGCAGCACCAGCGCCTCGGCCCCGATCAGGGAGGCCACCTGCGCCCCCAGTCGGTCATTATCCCCGTAGCGGATCTCATCGGTGGCTACGGTGTCATTCTCGTTCACAATCGGCACCACGCCAAGGCCCAGCAGCGCGTTCAGCGTGGCCCGCGTGTTGAGATACCGCCGCCGGTTCTGGCTGTCCTCCAGCGTGAGCAGCACCTGCGCCGTTTCAATCCCGTGGGGTTTCAACGCCGCCTGATAGGCGTGCGCCAGCCTGATCTGCCCCACCGCCGCCGCCGCCTGCGCCTGCTCCAGTGGCAAATCCCCCGCCGCCAGCCCCAGCACCCCGCGCCCGAGAGCAATAGAACCGGACGACACCACCAGCACCGCCTTGCCCTGCCCCTTCAGCATCGCCACATCCTCGGCAATGCTCTGCAACCAGCCCTCGCGCAAAGCCCCGCCCTGCACCAGCAAAGCCGAGCCGATTTTCAGCACCACGACCTTGGCCCCGCCCAGAATATCCGCACTCAGGGAGTCCATGGCAAAGGCTCCTCTTTGGCGGGGACCTCCGCCACTTTCGCGCCGTCTATCACCTTCTTGAGGGCCCGCAGCACATCCGTTACCCCTTCACGGCTTACCGCCGACATGGCATAAACCTTGCCCCCCACAGCCGCTTCCAGCGCCGCCAGCTTTTCGGCGCGCGCCTCTGGCGGCAAGGCATCCACCTTGTTGAGCGCCACCACGCGGGGGCGGGTGGCCAAATCCTCGGCGTATTTCTCCAGCTCACCGGAAATCACGCGGTAATCCTCGGCCACATCCTCGCCGGTGCCATCGACCAAATGCAGCAGCACCGCGCAGCGCTCCACATGGCCCAAAAACCGGTGCCCAAGCCCCGTGCCCTCCGATGCGCCTTCGATCAGCCCGGGAATATCCGCAATGACAATCTCGGTGTTATCCACCCCCACAACCCCCAAATTCGGGTGCAAGGTGGTAAACGGATAATCCGCAATCTTGGGCCGCGCGTTGGACGTGGCCGCCAAAAACGTGCTCTTGCCCGCATTGGGCATTCCCAGCAGGCCGACATCGGCAATCAGCTTCAGGCGCAGCCAGATGGTGCGCTCCACGCCCTCTTGCCCGGGGTTCGACCTGCGCGGGGCCTGGTTCACCGACGACTTGAACCGCAGGTTCCCCCAGCCGCCATTGCCCCCCTCTGCCAGCATCACCCGCTGGCCAAGGCGGGTGAGGTCCGCCAGCACCGTCTCCTGATCCTCGTCCAGAATCTCGGTCCCCACCGGCACCCGCAACACAATATCATCACCGTTCTTGCCAGACATCTGCCGCCCCATGCCTGCCTGCCCGTTCTGGGCAAAAAAGTGCTGCTGGTAGCGAAAATCAATCAGCGTGTTCAGCCCGTCCACAGCCTCCACCCACACCGCGCCGCCATTGCCGCCATCGCCGCCATCCGGCCCGCCAAACTCCACATAAGCCTCGCGCCGAAAGCTGGTGCAGCCCTTGCCGCCCGCGCCCGAGCGAATGTAAACTTTGGTGAGGTCGAGGAATTTCATTTTACTATCCCAATGGTTTCCCCTGCGATACAGCAAGGCAGGCGCAGGCTCAAGCCCGCCATTGCGCGCGGCTCAGGCGAAAGCTGTTATAGGTCAGGGTCTCGCCCCGCGCCTTGCAGACATCTTCGCATTGGCCCACCAGCCGAAAGCCGTTTTTGGTCAGCACCCGCTCGGAGGCCGGATTGTCCTGCCAGACACAGGCGGTCACCGCGTCAAGGTCGCTGCCCTCAAACATCCGTGCCACCATCTCGCCCACGGCCCATGTCGCGACCCCGCGCCCCCAAAAGCTGCGCCCGAGCATATAGCCAAGGTCACCGGCCACCCCGCCTATGGTGCCCGCAAACGCGCCGTCCACCTCGATCACCAGCACCTGCCCCGCCCTGGCCTCGGGTGTTTCCATCCGTTCACGGGTAAAATCCGGGTCCGCCGGAAACGGCCAGCTCCCCAGCATTTTCACCACCTCGTAATCCGAGACAATCGCATGGAAGGCGTCAAAATCATCGGGCCGGAAAGACCGCAGCCGCCAGCTATCCATCGCCCAACTCCAGTTCATATTCCCACACCTTCACCATGCCACCACGCGGAATCGAGTGGCTCTCCGCCTCGCCGATATAAGAAAATCCGTTTTTCATCAGCACCTTGGCCGAGCCTTCATTGCCCTGATGCACCCCCGCAAACAGCCGCTTGAAGCCCTGTGCGCGGGCATAGGCCACCACCGGCGCCAGCGCCTCGCTCATCAGCCCGCCGCCCCAAAGCTGCGGCGCGAGCCAATAGCCGATATTGCCGGTGCCGCCCTCATTCGGCGTAATCGAAATCACCCCGATCAAGGCCCCGTCCTTGTCTATCGCCCAAACCACCTCTTTGGTTTCAGCCGCGCGCACATAGCCAATAAAGCTCTCCGCCGCCCCGTCAGGGTAAGGATGCGGCACCAACGCAAGGTTCTGCGCCACCCGCCAATCGCCAACAAACAGCGAAATATTAGCGGCATCGCTATCGAGCAATGGCCGCAAGGTCAGGCGTTCGGTTTTCATCTCAGGACCATTCATAACGTCAACTTTCTCTCTCAAATCTTCGATCCAGGCGACTCCCCTCCCCCGCTTGCGGGGGAGGGTTAGGGTGGGGGCTTCAGAGCTTGAAGCCTACGCTGAAGCCCGCGCAGCATGTTTCGCCCGCGCTTTCACCCTCCACGGCGCATTATACTCCCAGTCGCCCGCCATGATGCAGCCATAGGGCATAATTTCGTCGACCACTTCGGCCAGCTCGAAATCTGCCATTTGCTGCCGCACGGTGGCGGCGGGTTTATAAGCGCTTGGCAGTTCCGAAATGTCGATCCTCTCGCAAAAGAACCGCGCATCAATATGCGCTGTTTCCTCAGCAAAGATCGCCGCATCGGACTGCCCCGCCTTGGCCCGCTTATGGGCCGAACGCGAGAAGTTCCGGCCCGCCCCGTGCGGGGCAAAGCCAAGGTTGCGCGCCGTCACCCCGCCACGGATCAAGAGCACAGGCTCCCCCATATTCAGCGGCACAATCTGCGTGCCGTTGGTATCGGGCAGCATATCCGCATCCACAGGGGTTGCCCCCTTGGCGTGGTAGAAAAGCGCCCCTTTCCTGAACACAAAGTTGTGCTCGTTCCAGAAACGCGCCTTCATCTGCCCCTTGGCGGCCTCCAGCGTGGCCTGATGGATGGCGTTATGGTTGGCCTTGGTCCACTTGCGGATAAGCTGCAACGCCTCCCAATAAGCCTGCCCCTCAACCGTATCAAACGGTATCCAGGCATTGCCTTTCAGCGTCGCAGGCGAAAGCTTCTTGCGGAACTTTTCCGCCACCTTCATGCCCAGCTTATACAAGCCCGCACCGGGCCCACGCGAGCCATGATGCGTCACCAAACAGGTGTTGCCCGAGGCTTTGGACACCCCGACATAGGCAAAATGGTTGCCATCCCCCTGCGTGCCCATATGCTCCTGCGCCGCCCGCACGATCTTTTTGTCCTTCAAGAAATCGTTTTCCCGAAAGGCATCAAGCAGGCCCAGCGACATGGTAAAGCGCTTACCATTGAGCCGCCCACCGGGGCCAAAATGGGTCACGGAATGCACCGCATCGAGCACGGCTTTGGGGTCAGAGTCCTTAAACTCCGTCACCATCACCGAGCAGCAAATGTCTGCCGAGTGCATCCCGGGATGAATGGCGTTTTCGGTTGCCACCACCCCGCCCACGGGGATCGTCCCCACCGGCCCTGCTGGGCAGGCATCGGGCATCACCGCCCCGGCCCGCACGGTTGGCGTCTGCATCACCGCATCCATGGTTTCCCGCACCTTGGCCACATTATCCGCTTCCGCGTCATTACCGGCCTCAAGGTTGAACGCATATGCCACGGGGCTTTGCAGCGGCAGCTTGGGCGCAGGCTTATTGGCGATGAGCCAGGCCTCCAGCTCACCCTCTGCCCAATCTCGGTTATTCACATAGCCCAGAGCCGCGCCCAGATCAGCGCCCTCAAACCCGTATTTCAACAAATCTTTGCCAGTAACAGACATTTTTCTCTTCCTTATCGTCTCGGGCCGCACCCCATGTGCGCCCCGCATACCGGCCCCGATAACGAAAAAAGGGACCGGCTTTTCGCCGATCCCTTTGCTAAATAGCAATTTAAGATGCGGCTATTCGGCTGCCTCCGCCAGTGGGAGAACCGAAATAAATGTGCGACCTTTCAGGCCTTTGTGAAACTTCACATTGCCCTCAGCGGTTGCAAAAATGGTGTGGTCTTTGCCCATGCCCACATTGTCACCCGGCCAGAATTTGGTGCCGCGCTGGCGCACAATGATGTTACCACCGATGACGCGCTCACCACCGTATTTCTTTACACCAAGGCGGCGACCGGCTGAGTCGCGACCGTTGCGGGATGAACCACCTGCTTTTTTATGTGCCATCTGTCGCTCTCCTTATTTCGCAGCTTCGGCGAATTCGCCGGCTTGCTTGATCCAATCGTCGCGCTCAATGCGGCCCTTGAAGGACAGACGATCATCCATATATTCAATCTCTTCAGGGCCCCACTCGGCGATCTGCCAGAAGTGGAAAACACCCAGCTCGTTCAGCACGCCCTCAAGCTTTGGCCCAACGCCGGAAATCTTCTTGAGATCGTCCTTGTCGCCCTTGGGGGCTTTGAGCAGGTTGCCTGGCGCCGTGCCAACTTTGCCCTCTTCAGCCTTTTCAGCCTTTGGTGCTGCCTTTTTGGGCGCGGCCTTCTTGGTGGTCGCCTTGGCAGGCTTGGCCGCCGCAGCCGCAACCGCCGCGCCGGAAACCGTGCCCAAAGCCGCCTTCACGCCGGATTTCCCCGCACCCTTTTCAAGGATGTTGGTAATCTTGACCATGGTCAGCGGTTGCCGGTGGCCCCGCTTGCGCTGGCTGGAGTGCTTCCGGCGGCGCTTCACGAAAGAAATCGTCTTTTTCGAGCGGGTCTGCTCCAGCACCTCGGCCTGCACAGCGGCGTCATCAACGGTGGGCGTGCCAACGGTGACCTTGTCACCGCCCAGCATCAACACCTCGTTGAATTGCACCGTCTCGCCCGCTTCAGCGATCAGCTTTTCAACGGTAAAAACATCACCCTCGGCAACTTTATACTGTTTGCCCCCAGTTTTAATCACGGCGAACATGCGCACGTTCCTTCTCTTTTCCGCGTCCTGTGGCCCCGTTTAACGGTGTTTCGCGGACCTTCCGCGCCTCGAACGGCGTGCCCCATGGGCAAAACCAAAATAGGCCGCGGGAATCCCTTCACCACGACAGGGGCGCGTTATCGGCCAGCGCATGGGCAAAGTCAACCCTTACCCGCAATAAAACCGCTTTCTACTGGCCTCAGGGCGAAGACTGGTGATTTGCCGAAAAACGCCCTTTTTCAGTTTTGATAACCAATTTTCTGTTTCATCCATATATATATGCTATCGACGGCACGGCTTGCCACCAATACCGAAACATCGCGCTTTCTTACTTGCGAATGATTTTCAAGTGCACTAGCAAGGCAGAATGAATGTGCGCAATAAAAACGGCCTTATGCCCTCGTTGCCGGAAGTCAACGCCAGCATCCGCCTGAGCCGTGGTGGCTTTTGGCGGCGACTGGGCAGCTTTATGGGGCCGGGATATATGGTTGCCGTGGGCTATATGGACCCGGGCAACTGGGCCACCTCTATCGCGGGCGGCTCGGCCTTTGGTTATGGGCTGCTGTTTGTCATTCTTCTCTCAAACCTGATGGCGATTATCCTGCAGGCGCTCAGCCTGCGGCTGGGCATTGCCACGGGGCGGGACCTGGCGCAGATATGCGCCGACGTGTTTGGCAACAGGCTGCGCTGGTTCCTGTGGCTCATGGCCGAAGCGGCGATTATTGCCACCGACCTTGCCGAGGTGATCGGCACCGCAATTGCGCTCAACCTGCTGTTTGGCCTGCCGATGGAGATCGGCGTGGTGCTGACTTTGGCCGATGTGGTGCTGATTTTCTGGTTGCAGGGCAAGGGCTTCCGCAAGGTCGAAGCCGTGATCGTGGCGCTCACGCTGGTTATCGCGGCTTGCTTTGCGGTGCAGATCATCTATGCCGACCCGGTGTGGGGCGAGGTGCTCTCCGGCCTCGTGCCCCGGCGGGATATTCTGCAAAGCCCGCACATGCTCTACCTTGCGCTTGGCATACTCGGGGCCACGGTTATGCCGCACAATCTTTACCTGCACTCCGCCATAATCCAGACCCGTAAGATCGGCAACACCGATGCCGAAAAGCGGGATGCGATAAAGATGGGCACGATTGATTCCACCCTAGCCCTGATGTTTGCGCTGTTCATCAACGGCGCCATTCTGGTGCTGGCGGCGGCGGCCTTCCACGCCTCGGGGCGCACCGAAGTGGCCGAAATTCAGGACGCTTTCGAGCTGCTCTCGCCGCTTCTGGGCCTTGGCATCGCCTCAACGCTCTTTGCCGTGGCCTTGCTGGCCTCGGGGCTGAACTCGACGGTGACGGCCACGCTGGCGGGGCAGATCATCATGGAAGGCTTCATCAAGCTGCGCATTCCGGCATGGGCACGGCGGCTGGTGACGCGCGGCATCGCCGTGGTCCCCGCCGTGATCGCGGTGTTTTTCTACGGCGACAGCGGCACGGCGCGCCTG
>JALWPC010000149.1 GCA_026995265.1 Paracoccaceae bacterium | reverse complement strand
AGTGCCCGCTCAAGAGACACCCTCTGGCGCGCCGTCGGCACCACCCTCGAGCGCATCACCGCGGAAGAGTGTGCAAACTATTTCAAAAACGCAGGCTACGCTTCCGTCAAAACCTGAAACGCTCTAGAACTCCTCGACCTCCACAACGCCGTCCACACTTTTTAGTGCTGACTTCATCTGAGGGTTAACGGGGAATTTGCCGGGGAGTGTTATTTCCACATCGCCCGGCAGGTCCGGGTGGCTAAGTATGAGGTTAATAGGGCCACGCGCGCCTTTTACGTCATTCTCCAATATCCGCGCCATGCTGGGCACGGCTTCGGGGAGGTTCAGGAATACTTTCAGGCCCTTTGCCGCTGCGCCAGAAATGGCGGTATCCACAGGCACGATGTTACGGGCCAACAGCTTGAGCCGGTCGCCTTCATTGGTGGCCTCGACCGAGATCACGATGTTTTGACCAACGGCCAGCAGGGCATCGGTCTTTTCCAACACATCGGAGAACACCGTGACCTCGAACAGGCCCGACGGGTCAGAGCATTGCACGAAGGCGTATTGGTTGCCGCGCGCGGATTTGCGGCGCTGCACACCGGCCACGGTGCCCGCAATTTTGGCGGCAACGGCGGCCACTCCCTGGCTTTTTTGGGTTAACTCTTCCAGCGTAAACACCGGCGGGCGCTGGCGTTTCAAAGGGCCGATATAATCATCCAGCGGGTGGCCGGAGAGGTAAAAGCCGATGGCGGCCTGTTCTTGGGCCAGTCGCTCGGTTTGTAGCCAGTCGTCGGGCATGGGCAGGCGCGGCGGCGGCAGGTCTTCGCCGCTATCGCCAAACAGGCTGTTTTGCGCCGAGGCCTTTTGCTCGAAATTGGCGGCGGAGTAGGCCACCAGCGGGTCCACCGAGAGCAGCACCTTGTGGCGGTTGCTGTCGAGCTGGTCGAACGCCCCCGCGCGGGCGAGCATTTCAAACGGGCGTTTGCCCATGCGCTTGAGGTCCACGCGGCGGGCGAAGTCGAACAGGTCTTTGAACGGGCCGCCCTCATCGCGGGCGGCGGTGATCAGCTTCATGGCTTCCACACCGACGTTTTTCAGCCCGCCCAGCGCATAGGCGATTTTGCCATCCACCACGCTGAACGTGGCCGCGCTGCGGTTCACGCAGGGCGGGATCATCTCGATGCCAAGGCGTTTGACCTCGCGGAAATAGACATGCAGCTTGTCGGTGAGGTGGATGTCGCAGTTCATCACCCCGGCCATGAATTCCACCGGATAATTGGCCTTCAGCCAAGCGGTCTGGTAGCTGACCACCGCATAGGCCGCCGCGTGGGATTTGTTGAAGCCGTAATTGGCGAATTTCTCCAAGAGGTCAAACACCTCGGTGGCTTTCCGTTTATCCACCCCGTTCGCGGCCGCCCCTTCCAGAAATTTCGGCCGCTCCTTGGCCATTTCCGCGGCGATTTTCTTGCCCATGGCGCGGCGTAGGAGGTCCGCACCGCCGAGGCTGTAGCCCGCCATTTCCTGCGCGATCTGCATCACCTGTTCCTGGTAAACAATGATGCCCTGGGTTTCGTCCAGCAGGTGATCAATGCTCGGGTGCAGCTTATCGCGCTCTTCCAAGCCGTTCTTAACCTTACAGAATTTCGGGATGTTCTCCATCGGGCCGGGGCGATAAAGCGCCACCAGCGCCACGATGTCCTCTATGCAGGTGGGCTTCATTTGCCGGAGCGCATCCATCATGCCCGAGCTTTCCACCTGGAACACGGCGACGGTTTTGGCGGAGGCGTAAAGCGCGTAGGTTTTTTCATCGTCCAGCGGGATCAGCCCGATGTCGATTTCCACGCCCCGTTGCTTCAAGAGATCCAGCGCGTTTCGGATCACCGTCAGGGTTTTCAGGCCGAGAAAGTCAAACTTCACCAGCCCCGCAGGCTCGACCCATTTCATGTTGAACTGGGTGGCGGGCATGTCTGAGCGCGGGTCTTTATAAAGCGGCACCAGCTCGTCCAGCGGGCGGTCGCCGATCACCACCCCGGCGGCGTGGGTCGAGGCGTTGCGCAGCAGGCCTTCGACCTGCTGGGCATAGTTCAGCAGGCGTGCCACCACCTCTTCCTCGTCCGCCGCTTCCCGCAGCCGGGGTTCGTCGGCAAGCGCCTGTTTGATGCTCACCGGCTTCACCCCCTCCACCGGAATCAGCTTGCTTAGCCGATCAACCTGCATATAGGGCATTTGCAGCACGCGGCCCACATCGCGCACCGCGGCCTTTGAGAGCAGCGCCCCGAAGGTGATGATTTGCGCCACTTTATCGCGGCCGTATTTTTCCTGCACATAGGTGATGACCTCCTCGCGGCGGTCCATGCAGAAGTCGATGTCAAAATCGGGCATGGAGACCCGTTCGGGGTTGAGAAAACGCTCGAACAGCAGGTTGTAGCGCAGCGGGTCCAGGTCGGTGATGGTGAGCGCATAGGCCACCAGCGAACCCGCCCCGGAGCCACGGCCCGGGCCAACGGGAATGCTCTGCGCCTTGGCCCATTTGATGAAATCGGCCACGATCAGGAAATAGCCGGGGAAGCCCATCTTCTTGATGATACCCAGCTCGAATTCGAGGCGGGCCTCGTAGGCCTCTACCGGTGCCGCATGGGGGATCACCGCAAGGCGGGCGGCGAGCCCTTCGCGGGCCTGGCGCTCCAGCTCCTCCACCTCGTCATCGGCAAAGCGTGGCAGGATGGGTTTGCGGGTGCGGGCGCGAAAAGCGCAGCGCCGCGCGATTTCCACGGTGTTTTCCAGCGCCTCGGGGAGGTCGGCAAACAGCGCCGCCATTTCGTCCTGGGACTTGAAATAATGCTCGGGCGTGAGGTGGCGGCGGGGCTCTTGTTGGTCCACATAGGCACCCTCTGCGATGCAGATCAGGGCGTCATGGGCCTCATACATGGATTTTTCCGGGAAGTAGACATCGTTGGTGGCGACCAAGGGCAGCTCCAGCCCGTAGGCGAGTTCGACCAGGCCCGGCTCGGTGGCGGCCTCTTCGGGGGTGCGGCGGGCGTCACTGGTCGGGTGGCGCTGAAGCTCGACATAAAGCCGGTTGGGAAACAGGGTTTTGAGGTGCTCGGTGAGCAGGCGGGCCTTGTCTGCGTGGTTATCCTGCAAAAGCTGGCCGATGGGCCCGAGCGCGCCGCCGGTGAGGCAGATCAGGCCGTCAGAATGGGCCTTGAGGTGAGCCAGCGTGATATGGGGCGCGGCGTTGCCGCATTCCAGATAAAGCGCCGAGTTGAGCTTCAGAAGGTTCTTCCAGCCCGCCTCGTTCTGGGCCAGCAGCACGATGGGGCGCGGCGCCGGGGCCGTCTCGCCGGGGCGGGCAGCGGCCTCATAGGCGAGGCTGAACTGGCAGGCAATGATCGGCTGAATGCCCGCCTCGCTGGCGGTTTCGGAAAACTCCAGCGCGCCGAACATGTTGTTGGTGTCGGTCAGGGCCACGGCGGGCATGGCGGCCTCCCGGCACATATCCGGCAGCTTCTTGGCGATGATCGCCCCTTCCAGAAGAGAATAGGCGGAGTGCACGCGCAGGTGGATGAATGTGGGCTCGGTGGGCATGGTTGGTCTCGGCGAGGGTTGCTTGGATACAGATTAGGGCTTTGTCGTGGAAAATACACGCTGAAAATATGTTGGCGGCAAAATGTGGAGCATACAATCTATAGAATAAACTATTAACCTAGGTTAATAAAAAACAATACTAGAGAAAACATCAGAAAAACAACGATATAAAATGATTATATGGCAAAATGAATTATAAAGCCTTCGGATGGCAAAGCCATATCTTACAATGACAAAACAATGTTGGGTGGTATTATCCAGATTTACACATCACCGGCATTTTGCGGTTCAAAAAAAAATTGCAAATTGGGCGGGGTGCGTTAAACTGGCGCGGTTCAGGTTGGCGTGCTTGGCCTAAGGGCTTTGATGCACCCTCCTGATCGGCCGGTCCGCTTGGCCTTAATGCGCGGTATCACAACACGCGAGCAGGAGGGGCGAGATGGGAAAACTGACAACGCATGTGCTGGATACGGGGCTGGGAAAGCCCGCTGCGGGGCTGCGGATCGAGCTTTACCGCGACGGTGACCAATTGCGCGATGTGCGCACCAACGCGGATGGCCGCGTGGATGCGCCCCTGCTGGAGGGGGCGGATTTTCAAACCGGCCAATATGAGTTGCTCTTCCATGCCGGAGATTACCTTGAGCGCACGGGGCAGGCGCTGCCGGAGCCGAAGTTTCTGGATGTCATCCCGCTGCGTTTTGGCATTTCTGAAGACAGCCATTACCACGTGCCGCTGCTGCTTTCCGCCTTTGGCTACTCCACATACAGGGGCAGTTGAATGGTGAATTTTGTTCTAAATGGCGAGGTGGTGCGGGCCGATGACCCGTCCCAAACCCTGCTGGATTTCATCCGCCTGCAAAAGGGCCTGACGGGCACCAAAGAGGGCTGCAACGAGGGCGATTGCGGGGCCTGCACCGTGCAGGTGGCGGCGCTGGAAGGCGGCGAGCTGGTGCATCGGGCGGTGAACAGCTGCATCCTGCTTCTGGGGCAGATGCAGGGCAAGTCTGTCACCACCATCGAGGCGCTGGGCGGCAACCACCCCGTGCAAGAGGCGATGGTTGAGCATCACGGTTCCCAATGCGGGTTTTGCACCCCGGGGATTGTGATGTCACTGGCCACGGCGCATCGCGAGGGGCGTCAGGACCACGCGGATGTGCTGGCGGGCAACCTGTGCCGCTGCACCGGTTACGCGCCGATTTTGCGGGCCGCCGAGGCCGCCGCCAAGGCGCCCGTGCCCGAGGGGCCGGATGAGGCGGCGCTGATCAGGGGGCTGTCGGGCGAGGGCTTTACCGAGCTTGATGATTTTGCCAACTGGTATGCCGAGAACCCAGACGCGGTGCTGGTCGGTGGGGCCACCGAGGTGGGGTTGATGCTCACCAAAGAGCTGAAACAGCCCGAAAAATTCGCCTTTCTCAACCGGATCACCGCCCTGCAAAACATCGAGCATGAAATCGGCGGGATGCGCATTGGCGCGGGGGTTTTGCTGGCCCGCCTGCGCGGGGCGATGGCGGGGAAATACCCGCAATTCGCCGAAATGCTGCGCCGCTTTGGCTCGGTGCAGGTGCGCAACTCGGCGACCATCGGCGGCAATATCGCCAACGGTTCGCCGATTGCCGACACGCCCCCGGCGCTGATCGCGTTGGAAGCCTCGATCACCCTGCGCAAGGGCGACAAGCGCCGCGAGATTCTGCTGGAGGATTTCTACCTGAGCTACGGCGTGCAGGACCGCGCGGCGGGTGAGTTCATCGAGAGCGTGTTCATTCCCGAGCAGCCGGACACGCTGGGGGTTTACAAAATCTCCAAGCGCTTTGATCAGGATATTTCGGCCCTTTGCGGGGCGTTTAACATTGCTGTGCATGACGGCCACGTTACCAAGGCCCGCATCGCCTTTGGCGGCATGGCGGCCACGCCCAAGCGGGCAAAAGCGGTGGAGTCGGCGCTGGTTGGCCAGCCGTGGAGCGAGGCGACGATTGACGCGGCGCAGGCGGCATTCGGGCAGGATTACACCCCGATCAGCGACCAGCGCGGCAGCGCGGAATATCGCCTGACAGTGGCGCAGAACCTGCTGAAACGGTATTTTCTGGAGCAAACCGGCACCAAACGGGTGCGGGTTGTGGGAGGCCCATCATGAGCGTTGCAAAATCCATCCCCCATGATAGCGGCGCGGTGCAGGTGAGCGGCGCGGCCCGCTATGTGGATGACCACCCCCTGCCCGAGAATTGCGTGCATCTGGCCTTTGGCCTGTCGCAAAAAGCCCATGCGGATTTTACGCTGGAGCTTGAAGCCGTGCGCAAAGCCGAGGGCGTGATTGACGTGCTGGTGGCGGCGGACCTCCCGGGGCGCAATGATGTGTCCCCCACCCCGGAGCCGGAGCCGATGCTCGCCGAGGGCACGGTGCATTATATCGGCCAGCCGATGTTTCTGGTGGTCGCCGACACCCACCTGAACGCGCGGCGTGCAGCGCGTTTGGGCAAGGTAAGCTATGTTGAGAAAACCCCGCTGATAACGCTGGATGATGCAATCAAGGCCAACAGCACCTTCGGCGACCCGCTGGTTTTTTCCAAGGGCGACGCTGAGGCAGCGCTGGCGGCGGCCCCGCATTCTGTGTCCGGTCAGATGGAGATCGGCGGGCAGGAGCATTTTTATCTGGAAGGCCACGCCGCCTATGCCCTGCCGGAAGAGGGCGATATTCGGGTGGTGGCCAGCACCCAGCACCCGACCGAGGTGCAACACAAGGTGGCCGAGGCGCTGGGCCGGCCCTTCCACGCGGTGCGGGTGGAGACCCGCCGCATGGGTGGGGGCTTTGGTGGCAAGGAAAGCCAGGGCAACGCGCTGGCGGTGTCCTGCGCCGTGGTGGCGGCGCGCCTGAACCGCCCTGCCAAAATGCGCTATGATCGGGATGATGACATGGTCATCACCGGCAAGCGCCATGATTTTCGCATCAAATATCGCGCGGGCTTTGGCGATGACGGCAAAATCCATGCGGTGATTTTTGAGCATTTCGTGAAATGTGGCTGGGCGGTGGACCTTTCCCACCCCGTGGCCGACCGCGCCATGTTGCACGCCGACAACGCCTATCACCTGCCCAATTCACGGATTATCTCGCACCGGATGCGCACCAATACCCAGAGCAACACGGCCTACCGTGGCTTTGGCGGGCCGCAGGGGATTTTGGGCATCGAGCGGGTGATCGAGGAGATCGCCGATACGCTGGGCATGGACCCGCTGGCGGTGCGCAAGGCCAATTTCTATGCCGCGAAGGGGGAGCTGACGCCCTATCATATGGAGGTGGAGGACGGCATTTCTGCCGAGCTTGTCGCGCAGCTTGCCGAGACCGCAGACTATGAAAAACGCCGCGCCGGGATTGCCGCTTTTAACGCCAAGTCGCCCGTGGTGAAGCGCGGGCTGGCGCTGGTGCCGGTGAAATTCGGCATTTCCTTCACGCTGACCTTCCTCAACCAGGCGGGGGC
>JALWPC010000148.1 GCA_026995265.1 Paracoccaceae bacterium | reverse complement strand
CATCTCCTCGCCGTAGTCGTCATAGCGGCCAGATTCCCGCCAGAGGTCCGCCGTTTGCAAGGTGGGCATCAGCATCGGAATATGCCCGGCGCGCTGCTGCTCCTCATGCACGATATTCTCCAATGTCCGCAGCACCTTGAACCCCAGCGGCAGCCAGCTATAAATCCCCGCCGCACTTTGGCGGATCATCCCGGCGCGCAGCATTAACCGGTGGCTCGGAATGGCCGCCTCGGCAGGGTTATCCTTGAGAACAGGCAGAAAATAGCGGGAAAGGCGCATGAATAGCACTCCGTTGGACTGGTTTTCTATGGTTTAGGCCATGGAAATGCCCCGCGCAACAAAGAGTTCCAAAATGTCGCAGTTTTCCTTTGCAGAATCGCCGCGCATGGGCTAATAATCGCCCAGACCTAGAGAGATGGTTGCCAAATCCTTAATCGGCAGCCCCCGTGGTCCAGGTTGTTTGACCGCCGCAAAAGCTGGCTCAAGCCTCAGGGAAAAATAGAAAGCGGCTCGCGAAATCGGGCCGTTTTTTATTTCGTCTTCTATTTTTCAAAAATACTCCGGGGGTGAGCGCAGCGAGGGGGCAGCGCCCCCTTTCGACATCCGCCACAAGCGCGGTGCCAACAGCGCGGCGCGGGCGCAATCTCGCCAAGCAAACCAACGCCAAACGCGCCGCTACCGAAGGTCGAGCTTGGGCGCAAGCCCCATGGCTTTGGCCAGGGTTTGAAAGCGCTTTTCCAGCACCTCGCCGAGCAGCGCCTGCGCCTGCCCTTCCAGCACCAGCACCAGCGTTTCCTCCTCCACCTTCAGCGCCGTATCCCGCAGCATCACCGCCTGCGCACCCGAGATCATCGCCCCCAGCCGCATCGCCAGGCCGAGGCAGCGGGCCGTGGCAATCCGCCCCTCCGGCAGCAGCCCCAAAGAGCCCCCTTCCCCGCCCTTGCCGGATTTATACCGGCTCCGGATCGCCCAGGCCAGAAACAACCGTCCCTGGTGGTCAATCCCGCCCATATTGGCGCGGGTGACGGTCTCAAAGCACATATCGGCGCGATAGTCGGGATGGGCGCGCCAGGTGGTGTCATGCAGCAGGCAGGCGGCGCGCACCAGCCGCGCATCCACAGCCGGAAACAGCCCCTTCAGCCAGTCATAAAGCGCATCGCCAAAGCCCGGGAAGCGGGCGTTGGTGGCCTCCATATAGCGGCAGGCCTCGATCAGCGGGTCCAGCCCGCGCATGGCCGGCGGCATGGCTTCAAACAGCATTCCCTCGCGAATCCCGTAGCTGGAAATGGCAATCTCAGAGGGCTTGAGCACCGCCATCAGCCCCTGCATCACCTCCGCCGCCAAAGGCACCAGTTTGAGCCGCGCCATGGAGGTATCGGTGAGCCCGTCCAGCGCCTGCGCCTCTTGCCCCGCCGCCCATACGGCGGTTTCGGCCATTTGCGCGGCGCTCAGACTATATTCATGCAGCACATGCAGCGGATAGCCCCGCCGCGCCATATCGAGCCGCGCCAGGGCCCGCCACGAGCCGCCCACCAGAAACAGCTTTTCGCCCTCTGGCGCCTGCACCGCCGCCATGGTTTCGGCCACGGTTTCGCGGATATGCGCCGCCCTGTCCCCCTTGAAATCCGCCAGTTTCAGCGGCCCCAGCGGCGAGGTCGCCCGTTGCCCCACCAGCCCCGCCCTGAGCCGCGCCAGCTCCATCGA
>JALWPC010000147.1 GCA_026995265.1 Paracoccaceae bacterium | reverse complement strand
GAGTGGCGCATTCTGGGCAAAAGCCAGCCCCGGGTGGAGCTGCGCGAGAAGGTCACCGGCGCGCCGATCTATGGCATAGATGTGGACCTCCCCGATATGCTTTACGCCACCGTTGCCATGTCGCCCCGCTTCGGGGCCTGGGCGAAAAGCGCGGATAAGGTGGCGGCGATGGCGGTGCAGGGCGTGCTGAACGTGGTGGATATTTCCACCACCACCGGCCACGGCTTTGGCATTATTGCCAGCAACACATGGGCGGCCTTTGAGGGCGCACGGGCGCTGGCCCCTGAATGGGAGGCGGCGGATTATCCGGCCGACAGCGCAGGGCTGAAGGCGCTGTGGAACGAGGCGCTCAGCCGCGAGGCCAGCTTCACCCTTGGCGGCACTGGCGACCCCGAGGCCGCCATGCAGGGGGCCGAGGTGATCGAGGCCAGCTACAGCCTGCCCTTTCTGGCCCACACCACCATGGAGCCGATGAACGCCACCGCGCAGTTCAGGGATGGTAAGCTGACCCTGTGGCTGGGCACGCAGGCCCCGGGGCTTGCGGCGATGGTCACCGCCGACCTGCTCGGGATCGATACTGAGGCGGTCGAGGTGATCACCACCCGTCTGGGCGGTGGCTTTGGCCGTCGCAGCGAGGTGGACGTGCCGCTTTATGCCGCCGCGATTGCCGCCCAAACCGGGGGCAAGCCGGTGAAGGTGACATGGAGCCGCGAGGAAGACATCCGCCACGATACCTACCGCCCCATGGCCGAGGCCCGCCTGCACGCCACCCTGAAAGACGGGATGCCCGAGGCGCTGGATTACCGCATCGCGGCCCCCTCGATCAACGCGTCGGTGATGGGGCGCACCTTCCCCAAGCTTGGCAGCCGGGGCGCTGACCGCTCTATCCTGGACGGCAGCTTTGACCAGCCCTATAGCTGGCCCCACAGCCGCTTTGCCGCACACCAGATAGACACCGCAATTCCGGTGGGCTTCTGGCGCTCGGTTGGCAACTCTATCAATGGCTTTGTGCAGGAAAGCTTTCTGGATGAACTGGCGGCAGCTGGCGGGCAAGACCCGCTGGAGATGCGCCTTGCCATGATGACAGACGCGCGCCACGCCCCGGCGCGGGCGGCGCTGGAACAGGTGGCGCGGATGTCGGGCTGGGGGGGCTCGTTGCCTGCCGGAGTCGGGCTGGGGGTGGCCCATACGCTGAGCTTTGGCACATGGGTGGCCGAAGTGGTCGAGGTTGATATGCGCGGCGAGGCGGTGAAGATCAACGAGATCTGGGCGGTGGCCGACCCGGGGCTGGTGCTCGACCCTGCCAACTTCAAGGCGCAAATCACCTCGGGCATTGTCTACGGGCTGTCGGCTGCCATCGGGCAGGAGATCACCTTTGAGAATGGCCACGTGATGCAGGAAAACTTCTATGATTACGACGCCCTGCGCATGGCGGGCGTGCCTCCGATTACCGTCGAATTGCTGGAAAACAGCCCGCGCATGGGCGGGGCCGGAGAGCCGGGCACCCCGCCAATTGCCGCAGCACTGGGCAACGCGATATTCGCCGCTTCGGGGCAAAGGTTGCGGACGTTGCCTTTTGGCAAGGCGGTGGACTTTGGCTAGGGCCGGTTGAACAGGCCACAAACACAAGCATCTTTGTGCGGGCGCTCCAACTGGCAAAATGATACCCCGCAACAAGCGCAGACGGTGCGGCGCGGCGCGGGTGC
>JALWPC010000146.1 GCA_026995265.1 Paracoccaceae bacterium | reverse complement strand
ATTGGTGCGCTTGTGTCTTTGTTACTGGTGGTTGGCGTGGTGTATTGGGTTTTCCAGCTTGGCCGGCGGGATGCTACCGAAGTGCCGGTTATTCAGGCCATGGCCGGCGCGGCGCGGGAATTGCCGGCAAATCCCGGCGGGCCGGAGGTTGACAATCAGGGCTTACAGGTAAACGAGGTTCTGAGCAGCGATACCACCGCGCCCGTAGAGCCGGAAACGACGCTCGCACCACCACCGCAGCGCGTTGTTGCTGAAGATGTGACGCCGCCAGCACCCGCTGAAACCGGCTCGGCCCCGATTTTGGTGCCCATCCTCCCCACGCCCGAAACCACCGGCGAAGCCCCGGTTGAAACCGCGCAACCCTCCACATTGCCGCCCTCGCTGCCGGGCGCAGACCCTAATATGACCCGCCCCGCACGCCGGGTGCCTGCGGAGAGCCTGTCAGACAATGCCGATGTTTTGAGCCAGGCAATTGCTAGCGCCATTCTCGAGGCCACCTCAGAGGGGAATCCTGCGCCGGCAAGCCCCCCCGCCGAAGCCCCCGCCCCCCCGCCCGCCGCCAGTTTTGCAGGAGAACATATGATCCAGCTTGGAGCTTATGATGACGAGGAAAGCGCCAACAGGGATTATGACGCCCTGCTGGCCAACAATCAGGATTTGATGGGCCGTTTGGTGCGCTTTGTCGAGCGTCGCGAGGCGGGCGGGCGCGTGTTTTACCGCCTGCGGGCACGGGGTTTCACCAGCAAGGAAGAGGCCACCGATATGTGCACGGCCCTGTTGGCCCGTTCGGTGCAATGCATCGCGGTAACCGCGAGGTGACGATGCCGGACGATTTTATGCAGGCGCAAAACGACGTGAACGCCCGCCGCGCCGCCGAGGCGCTGGTGGTGGATGTCGAAGGCTTTGAAGGCCCGCTGGATGTGCTGCTCACCCTGTCGCGCACCCAGAAGGTGGACCTGCGGCAGGTGTCCATTCTGGCACTGGCCGAGCAATACCTGATCTTCGTGGAAGAGGCCAAGCGCCTACGCATCGAGCTGGCGGCGGATTATCTGGTGATGGCGGCGTGGCTGGCCTTTCTGAAATCGCGACTGCTGCTGCCGCCGGACCCAAAGGATGAAGGCCCCAGCGGCGAGGAACTGGCGGCGCATCTGGCCTTCCAGCTCGAGCGGCTGGAAGCCATGCGCCAGGCCGCCGCCCGCCTGATGGGGCGCGACCAACTCGGGCGGGATTTCTTCGCCCGCGGGCAAACGGAGGTTTACAGCCGCAAGCGGGTGGTGCGCTATGAGGCCAACCTCTTGGACCTGATGCAGGCCTATGCCCGTATCAAAACCAAAGAGGATTTCGAGCCGCTGCACTATCAGCGCGACGCGGTGTTCACCATGGAGGAAGCGCTGGAACGCCTGAAGGGGCTGATCGGCACGGCGATGGAATGGGGCGAGCTTTCACAATTCCTGCCCGAGGGCTGGCGGCACGACCCGAAAAAGCGCCGCTCCGCCACCGCCGCCACCTTCGCCGCCGCGCTGGAACTGGTGAAGGAAGGCCGCGCCGAGATCCGGCAATATGACACTTTTTCGCCCATTCAACTGCGCCAGAGAGCCCCGATATGATGGACAACGAAATCAACGAAAGCCTGTTTGAAGCCCCGCCGATGGGCGAGCAGGAACGCATGGTCGAGGCCCTGCTGTTTGCCAGCGCCGCGCCCTTGAGTGTGGCCGAAATCACCGCCCGTCTGCCCCATGGCTGCGACGCCAAAGAGGCGCTTGTGCACCTTGGCAAACGCTATGACGGGCGCGGGGTGGCGCTGCGCCGCATCGGTGACGCCTGGGCCTTTCGCACCGCGCCGGACCTCGGGTTTTTGATGCAAAAAGAGCAGGTGGAGCACCGCAAGCTTTCCCGCGCTGCCATCGAAACGCTGGCGATTATCGCCTATCACCAGCCCGCCACCCGCGCCGAAATCGAGGAAATCCGCGGGGTTTCGGTGTCGCGCGGCACGCTGGATATGCTGATCGAACTCGGCTGGGTAAAGCTTGGCCGCCGCAAGATGACCCCGGGTCGGCCGGTGACGTTTGTTGTCACCCAGGCCTTTCTTGATCATTTCGGGCTGGAAACTCCGAGCGACCTGCCCGGGGTGCGCGAGCTGCGCGCAGCCGGGCTGTTGGATAACCGCCCGCCGCCGGAAACCGTGCCGGAGCCGGAGGGCGACGAGGACCAGGACGAAATGTTTGAATAGGGTCGGGGTGAGGTTCGTGATGACCTCCCCTAAACCTGTCCTGTGCTGCGCACAGGACCGCGCCTCGCCTTCGGCTCGGCAGGCGGCGCGTCAACCGTTGCACAGGTGGTGAAGCCCTGCCCGCGCCGCGCGGCGGCGTTCGCGCCTGTGACGAGGGCCGATAGGGCATTGTTTGGCGCTTCCGGTCTGCATTTTCGACAAATGCGCTTAGGTGGCCGTGCGGCGCGGGCAGGGCACTGCCTCTTGCGCAATGGTTGACGCGCCGCACCGCGCCGAAGGCGCGGCCACGCCCAACGGGAGGGGTCGATTTGCGAAGCAAATCGTGCGCCGACGGGCGGGAGTATCTGCTTACGCTTTGAAATGTTTGCTGAGCTTTAGGCCCTGGCCCTGATAATTCGAGCCAAGGTCGGCCCCGTAGAGCACGCGCGGCACCGCCTGCATACGCTCGTAAACCAGCCGCCCGACGATCTGGCCGTGTTCCAGCGCAAACGGGGCCTCGTGGCAGCGCACCTCCAGCACGCCGCGTGCGCCCTTGCCCCCGGCGGCGGCGTTGCCAAAGCCCGGGTCAAAGAAGCCCGCGTAATGCACCCGAAACTCGCCGACCATGGCCAGATAGGGGGCCATTTCGGCGGCGCAATCCGGCGGGATATGCACGGCCTCGTTGCTGACCAGAATGTAAAACGCCCCCGGGTCCAGAATGATCCGGCCCTCGGGCGCGGTGACCGGCTCCCAGAATTCGGCGGCGGGATAATGGGCGAGCTTGTCAAGGTCGATCAGCCCCGTATGGGGCTTGGCGCGGTAGCCAACGATGCCACCTTCGCGCGGCGTCAGGTCCACCGAAAAGCCAAGGCCGCCCGCGATATGGGCCTTCTGGTCCACCAGCCCCTGCGCCGCATCAAGGGCGCGCAACTCGCCATCGGAGAGCACCACCTGGCCATGGCGAAAGCGGATCTGGTTGAGGCGCATCCCCGGGCGGGCCAGCACCGAAAACGAGCGCGGCGAGATTTCGGCATAAAGCGGGCCGTGGTAACCCGCCTCTATCCGGTCAAACTCGGTGGCGTTTTCGGTGATCAGGCGGGTGAACAGGTCCAGCCGACCGGTGGAGCTTTTGGCGTTGGCAGCCGCGTTGATATGCGGCGGCAGGGCCAGCGATTCCATCAGCGGCACCAGATAAACACAGCCCTTTTCCAGCACTGCGCCCTCGCGCAGGTCAATCTCGTGGGTCGAGAAATCCTTGATTCGCGCCGCGATCCCCGCCGTGCCGGGCAGAAAAGACGCCCGCACCCGCCATGCTTTTTCGCCAAGGCGCAGATCAAGGCTGGCGGGCTGGATCTGCGGCTCGGGGATGGGGGCGCTCGCGGTGATTTCTCCGCGCTGTATCATGGCTTCAATGGCTTGAAAGGGCAGCACACCGTGGTTCATATCCATCCCCTGAATGTGTCAAAAGCGCCAGCTTGCGCCAGCGCTTTGAAAAATGGTCGGGCTAGCGAGATTCGAACTCACGACCTTTCGTCCCCCAGACGAACGCGCTACCAAGCTGCGCCATAGCCCGACTGGGGCCTGTTATATCGCCAATTTCAGCAGGTGCAAGCGGGAAACGCATCAAAGGCTGGATGCAATCGAATTGCGCAGATTTTCCAGCCCTTTGACGATCTCTTTCAGGTCCGGCTTGTCGGAAACCACACTCAGCTCCACCTCTTTGCCAATGCCCATCACATGCTTGAGCCCGCGCTCTTTCAGCACTTTTTGCACGCCTTTTATGGTCATGCCCTGCACGTGCAGGAGGTCCTGAATGCCGCGCAGCAGGGCGATGTCTTCGGGGCGGTAATACCGCCGCCCACCGCCGCGCTTGACCGGCTGAATCTGGGAAAACCGCGTTTCCCAGAAGCGCAGCACATGGGCCGGAATGTCCAGAAGCTCGGCAACCTCGGAGATGGTCCGGAACGCCTGCGCGGATTTCTGTTTCGCCAGCGCCATGGCTTAGGCCTTGTTGCCGGAATCAACCCGCTCTTTCATCAGGTGGGAGGGCCGGAAGGTCAGCACGCGGCGGGGCGCAATCGGCACTTCCTCACCGGTTTTGGGGTTGCGGCCCATGCGGGCGCTTTTGTCCCGCGTGCTAAAAGTGCCAAAGGAGGAGATTTTCACCTGCTCGCCCGCAACCAAAGCATCCGCCATGTGGTCCAACACCGATTCCACCAGATCGGCAGAATCGTTCCTCGATAATCCGACCTCGCGAAATACGGCTTCGCTCAGGTCCATCCTTGTTAACGTATCTACACTCACAGAATCGCCTCCCTTTTTCACGTCTACGTTACGGGAAACAAGGAAAGCGAGTCAATAACAATGGCTTATCACCTTGCGTTAGTCCGGTTTACCAGCGGAGCGTTGCCGCGCCCCAGGCCAGGCCGCCGCCAATGGCCTCCATTAAAAGGAGATTTCCGCGTTTGATTTGCCCGCGCTCCACCGCGACGCTGAGCGCCATGGGGATGGAAGCCGCCGAGGTATTGCCGTGGTCCTGCACCGTTTGCACGATTCGCTCCATGCTCAAGCCCATTTTTTGCGCGGTGCGGGCGATGATTCGCAGGTTGGCCTGATGGGGCACGACCCAGTCTATATCCTGGGCGCTGACTCCGGCGGCTTCCATCGCCACCTCGCCGGTCACCACCAGCTTTTTCACAGCGTGCTTGAACACTTCCTGCCCCTGCATCCGCAACACCCCGGCGGTCTGGGTGCTGGAGACGCCGCCATCCACATAAAGCAGGTCATTATAGGCCCCGTCGGAATGCAGGTCGGTGGAGAGAATGCCACGATCCGCCGCATCGCCCTTACCCTGTTGCGCCTCCAAAATCAGCGCCCCCGCGCCATCGCCAAACAGAACGCAGGTGCTGCGGTCGCTCCAGTCCATGATGCGCGAAAAGGTTTCCGCTCCGACCACCAGCACCCGTTTGGCCTGCCCGGCAACAATCATCGCATTAGCGGTGGAGAGCGCGTAGATAAAGCCCGCGCACACCGCCTGAATGTCAAAGGCAAAGCCGCCCTTCATGCCCAGCGCATGTTGCAGCTTGGTGGCGGTGGAGGGGAAGGTCTGGTCGGGCGTCGCGGTGGCCAGCACAATGGCGTCAAGGCTGCCCGCCTCAACTCCGGCATTGGCCAGCGCCATGCGCGCGGCGTTGATCGCGAGGTCCGAGGTCAACTCGCCCTCGGCCGCGAAATGCCGCCGCTCGATGCCGGTGCGGGCGCGAATCCACTCGTCGCTGGTGTCGAGCGTTTTTTCAAACTCGGCGTTTTCAACCACCCGTTCGGGCAGGTAATGCCCGCAGCCAATGGCCACGGCTCTTGTCACGCTCATCATTGCGCCTCATTCAGGTTTGCCAGCACATCCTTGCTGGCCGCCAGGCCAGAAGCAACCCGTGCCGAGAGCTTTTCGGAAAAATCATTCTGCGCGAGGTCGTAGGCGAGCTTAATTGCCGCCGCCACCCCCGTTGCATCGGCCCCGCCATGGGATTTGACCACCGTGCCATTCAGACCAAGAAACACCCCGCCATTGGCGCGGCGCGGGTCAATCCGGTTTTTCAGCCGCTTCAGCGAGGTGAGGGCAAACAGCGCCCCGAGGCGGGAAAGCAAGGAGTGGTTAAAGGCCGCTTTCAGCAACTCGCTCACCTGCCGCGCCGTGCCTTCGGCGGTTTTCAGGGCGATATTGCCGGTGAACCCGTCGGTGATGATAATATCCACGCGGCTTGAGGGAATGTCAGACCCCTCGACAAAGCCCACAAACTGGAAATCGGACGATGTCGCCACCGTGCCGATCAGCTTGGCGGCATCCTGCAACGCGGCGCGGCCCTTGAACTCCTCGGTGCCCACATTCAGCAGGCCTACGCGGGGCTGGCGCAGGCCAAAGCCGTTGCGCGCATAAGAGGCCCCCATAATGGCGTATTTCAGCAGGTCTTGCGGGTCCGCCTTGATGTCGGCCCCCGCATCAAGCAGGATATTGTAGCCCTGGGGGTTGGTCGAGGGCCAGAGCACAGCAATCGCGGGGCGGTTCACTCCGGGGGTTTTGCGAAGCTGGATGGTGGACATGGCCATCAGCGCGCCGGTGTTGCCGCAGGAGACCGTGGCCTGCGCCGCGCCTTCCTTCAGCGTGGCAATCGCCGCCCACATGGAAGATTTTTTCCCCTGCCGCAGCGCCGCCGCCGGTTTGTCCTCCATGGTGATCACATCCTCGGTGGCGCGAATCTCTGTCACCGCGGCAAGGGCAGGCTTGCGCTTGAGGCAGCGCTTCAGCTCCGCCTCTTTGCCATGTGCAATAAACCTTATATCGGGGTAAATGCGGGCGGATTTCTCCATCCCGCCAATCACGGCTTTCACGCCGTTATCGCCCCCCATCGCATCTATCGAGATGATGGTGGAGGCGGGGCCTTCGGGGTTCCGGTTGTCTGCTTCAGCCATGCCGGGCCACCCCTGACAATGTTACGCCGCGTCTTCGTCCAGGTCGATTTCGTCAACCATTGCAACGACTTCGCGGTCGGCATAGTGGCCACAAGCGCCGCAAACGTGGTGCGGGCGCACAAGCTCGCCGCAGTTGGAGCACTCATTCGGGTTGGCACCCTTGAGGGCCAGGTGGGCACGGCGCATGCCGCGCTTGGAGCGGGTGATTTTACTCTTTGGAACAGCCATAAGCTCAAGCCTTTTGCTATGCGGAAATCCGCGCGTGATTGTCTCTTCGGGCGGGCGTAGCAGGAAATGCCTGCCGATGCAAACCCGAAAAGGGAATAGAAGCGCGGAACATAGCCTTTTTCCGGCAAATCGCAAGGGCTAATTGCCGCGCTTTGGAGCGCGCCGGA
>JALWPC010000145.1 GCA_026995265.1 Paracoccaceae bacterium | reverse complement strand
AGATGCGGTGGAGACGATGCCGTCATTTGCACCCATCACCGCGGCGCGCAGCCATCCGGCGCGGGTAACATAGTGGGATTCATCATGGTGAGAATGCATTATGTGACTCCTGGCTAACTTATATCAGCTATAACCAAGCGAGGCGCAAAAAGAAAGGTGGCAAAATGTAATTTCCATGTTTTGAGCATGGGCGGGATAAAATTCCTGGAAACCTATGATCCATACACACGTAAAAGTATTAAATGACCTCACTAAACTAGTTTAGTGAGGTCAATTGGCGTTGGTAAAATAACGTATAATCAATGAGTTAAGCCGCAAAACTCGGTTTTATATTTTGAGGGGATATATCCTCGCAAACCGCGTTATTCAGCGATAAAGCCCGCCGGTTTTGGTCGCCAAAAACGCGTCCAGCGAGATTTCTTCCTGCTTCAGAAAGCCTTGGTTCGGCAAGGCTCCGCTACGCACCATCTCGATAATGGCGACCACAGAGCCAGCCGTCGTCCAGGCAATCGCTGTCTGCGACCCGCCTGCCACCTCAATCGGCCGATACCCCCGCACAAATTCCTCCCGCCGCAACTGCCCGTCAATCAGCCCCTCGGCGGCCACATGGATATAAACCACGTCATCGCTCACCGGCGGCTTGGCATTCACCAAAATCTCCCCCGCCTTCTTGCGGTCCTCACGCATTAAGAGCTCATGGAAGAAGAAGTTCATCAGGTCCATATGCCCAGGGTAACGCATTGTTTTGTAATCAATATTATCAACCTTGCCAAGATAGGTATCACACATTGTTCCCAGCCCGCCGCTGGTCGTAAACGCCTCCAGTTCCAGCCCGTCGATGAAAATCCTTTCCTTCCACTCCATCGGCGAAACCCACTTCTGCACGCCTTCCTCGATGACCTCGCAATCATTCAGATACTCGTTCACAACCCCCGCAGGCGACCAGTTAAACGCATATCCAAGCCCGCCGGTGGGGTGCTGCGGCAGCGCCCCCACCCGCATTCTGACCGAGCGGCATTTATCAAACTTGGCAATATACGCCGCGCCGACAATGCCGATAAACCCTGGGGCCAGCCCGCATTGCGGTGCCATCAGACCCTTGGCCGTCTTGCTCATTTCGATAATCGCCTTGGTTGTGGGCACGTCTTCGGTGAGGTCAAAATAGTGGATGCCCGCCGCGTGGGCTGCCTGTGCGATAACGGTGTTCAGGTGGTAGGGCAGGCAGGAGAGCACCGCCTCCACCCCCGCAAATTCCGCCGCCAGCGCCTCGGGCGAGGTCAGGTCCGTGTCCTTCACCGCAAAGGGCAAGTCGCGCGGGCGAATATCATAGCCTGTCACCTCAAAATCTGCCTCATGCAGCAGTTTGGCCGCCAGAGTGCCCACCTTGCCAAGGCCCAGAACAGCGATTTTACTAAAGCTCATGTCACACTCCTAAATGTCAAATTTAATGCCCTGCGCCAGCGGCAAGTCGCGCGAATAGTTCAGCGTATTGGTCTGCCGCCGCATATAGCCCCGCCACGCGTCCGAGCCGCTTTCCCGCCCGCCGCCGGTGTCTTTCTCGCCGCCAAAGGCCCCGCCGATCTCGGCCCCCGAAGGCCCGATATTCACATTGGCAATGCCGCAATCCGAGCCAGCGGCGGACAGAAAAACCTCCGCCTCGCGCATGTCCGTGGTGAAAATGCAGGAGGACAGGCCCTGCGGCACATCATTCTGCA
>JALWPC010000144.1 GCA_026995265.1 Paracoccaceae bacterium | reverse complement strand
CGGTTTCCGTTTGCTTCCTTGTTGGTTTCCATCGCTGCTGGTTCTCCTCGGTCAGGGTCGTTGAATCATTTTCAAATACTGGATCAATGCGTTGCCGCATTGCATCAGGCGTTGCAGGCTCTGGCTGATCTTGCCGGCCTGCAGGCAACCGTCCAGGGTCGCTACCACCATTGTCGAAAGCATTTCCGGATCTACCGCAGGATCCAGTTTCCCGGAGGTCTGCTGCCGCCGGAAGGCATCCTCCAGCGCCTGCCGCCAGCGCTCGTAGATGGCCATCAGGCGTTGACGAAAATCCTCGTCGAGGGAAGCCATCTCCTGGGACAGGGTGGACAGTGGACAACCCAGTTCGACATCACAGAGGGTGAAGCTGCTGCCGGCTTCCTGGATGATACCGATCAGGGCTTCAACCGGATCCTCCGCATCCTCCAGCGGCTGGATGAAGCTCAGTTCGATATGACGCGCCAGCACCTCGTCGATAACAGCCAGGCCGAGAGCGGTCTTGTTGGGAAAGTGATGGTAGAGCGCACCCTTGGTGACCCCGGTACGTTTGAGGATGCGACTCAGGCTGGCGGCCTGGAAGCCGTGCAGGTGAATCTCACGGTAGGCTGCATCAAGGATCTGCGCCCGGGCCGAACCGTCACTGACTGTCTCCAGGGATTGCCACCAGTAGCATTCTTCGGGCTGTGCTTCGGTCACGCAGTTTCTCGGCAGGCTTGATGGCAGTCCGTTATAATACCTACCGGTCGGTATGTCAAACCCGACAACCTCAATCCGGCGATTGTTGCAGGAAAGCCTCCAGACTTTGATGTCTCCAACGGCTGACCAACCAGCCGATGAGCAGGATCAGCTGACCATCCCATAACATGGTAATCCAAGTATGGGAGAAGAAGTGATCGCCGATAAGCATCTTGTAACTGCCTATGATCCATCCGGTAGCCAGCCCCAACCAGAGCATCCGTCGTTGCCAGACCGGACTGCTGAAAAGAAACATCAGGGACATCAGTGCAAATCCGCCGCTGGCATGGCCGGCGGGATAGCATTTGGCTTTGAGGTGCGGTGCCTGACCGGTCAGGCGTTGCAGGATGGTCACATGCGGCATCTTGCCGCCATACATCTGCAACTGTTTCGGGCAAGGCATCTCCGTAGTGGCCTTGAGGGCACCGACCGTGATCGGACTCAGGGTCAGGGACAGGCAGACAACCAGCAGTCGCCAGCGCATTCCGCACAGTCGCGATGCCCGCCGGAAGGACAATCCGAGGGCTATCCAGCAGCCGAGAACCAGCAGCACATAGATCAGTTTGACCCCGTCGTAAAACAGCCAGCGCAACAGGCGATCATTGCGATCCACAAGCCAGGCATGGCCTTGCGGTACATGAAACTGGGCCTGCAAACCGGTATCCAGCGGGGACAGGGAGAAAAGAAGGAGCGACAGGATTAGTGTCGTGAAGATCAGCAATACACCGCGCAAGGGGTGTCGTATCAGGAACATCGGCATGACCGGGATTATACCCGTATCCGTGTCAACGACATGTCATCGATCGGCAAAAACGGGAAACCGGGCTTTCAGAAAAAGATATCGTCCTCATCCGGTTCAGGTGTGGACTGTATCTCTATCTCTGGCTGCTTCATGTCCTCGAAAAAGGTGACCCGGTTGCGCCCGGAATCCTTGGAGTGATACAGGGCCTGATCGGCGAAATCCAGCAGCGAACTGGGCA
>JALWPC010000143.1 GCA_026995265.1 Paracoccaceae bacterium | reverse complement strand
TTGGTGACGTAATCATTGGCGCCCGCGTCGAGGCCCAGGATGGTGTCGCTATCGGTATCATGGCCGGTGAGCATCAGGATCGGCGCTTTCACGCCCTGCTTGCGCATCAACCGGCACAGCTCGCGGCCGTCCATGTCCGGCAGGCCCACATCCAGAATCACCAGATCATAAAGCGCCTCTTTGGCCTTGGTCAGGCCCTCGGCACCGGTGCCCGCTTCGAATACGTCAAAATCATCGGTCAGCACCAGCTGGTCCGCCAGCGCCTCGCGCAGGTCTTCGTCATCATCGACCATCAAAATCTTTTTCAGGGTGCTCATGGCATGTTCCTTCCGTTTGTATGCCTGTTATTTTGGCGCAAAGGGCGGCGGGCGCAAGAGGGCGCGGGCAAACTCACCCGCTTGTGTGCAAAATGAAGCAAATGTTTCAATTCCGGCGTTTTCGGGCTATAGATTGGACAGGAACTGAAACAGGAATCGCCGATGCTTGCCCTCACCGCCGCCGAGCGTCTTGCCCGCGCCGCCCATGATATGCGCCTCGGCCTGCCCGTGGGCGTGCAGGCCGGGGGCGGCCTGTGGCTGGTGGCGGCGGTGGAAACCCTGGGCGCGGGTCGGTGGCAAGCCCTGCGCGGCCTTGGCACGCCGCTTCTGGCCCTCACCGCATGGCGAGCCGAAACCCTGCATATTGCACCCTATGACGGCGACCTTGTGCGGGTAGAGCTGCCCGCCAGCGCCGGCCTTTCATGGCTCAAAGCGGTGGCCGACCCCTCGATTGATCTCGCCACCCCGCTCAAAGGCCCCTTCCGCGCGGTGCGCGGCGGCGAGGCCAGCCCCCATCGCGCCGCCATCGCCCTGTGCAAAAAAGCCCACCTGCTGCCCGCCGCGCTGGTGGTGGCGGTGGAGGCCCTGCCCGAGGGGCTGCACCTGCTCGATGTGGCCGACATCACCGCCGCCGCCAGGCCCCGCCTGCGCGAGGTCTCCGCCGCCCGCGTGCCGCTGGAGGTGTCCAAACTGGGCCGCGTGCATGTGTTTCGCCCCGATGACGGCTCCGAGGAGCATTACGCCATCGAGATCGGCCAGGCCGACCGCCGCCAGCCGGTGCTCACCCGCCTGCATTCCGCCTGTTTCACCGGCGACCTGATCGGCTCGCTCAAATGCGACTGCGGCCCGCAGCTTCGGGCGGCGCTCAGGCAGATCGGCGACACCGGCGCGGGGGTGCTGCTTTATATGAACCAGGAGGGCCGGGGCATTGGCCTCGCCAATAAAATGCGCGCCTATAGCCTGCAGGACGAGGGCTTTGATACGGTCGAGGCCAATCACCGGCTGGGTTTCGAGGATGACGAGCGCAATTTTGAACTCGGCGCGCAGATGCTCAAGGCGCTGGGGTTTTCCGCTGTGCGGCTGCTCACCAACAACCCCGCCAAGCTCGCCAAAATGCAAAGCTCCGGTGTGGCGGTGGCCGAGCGGGTGCCGCTTATTGTCGGGGAAAACCCGCTGAACAAAGGGTATCTGGCGGTGAAAGCGCAAAAAAGCGGGCATTTGCTGTAAGGCGGCGCGACCCGTGTTGCTTTGAGCATTTTCCGCCGGTTTTCTTGCGGGCTCAAATTCGGCGTTGTTGCATATAAGATCGTTGAGACGGATTTCCCCTTTCCCAAGCCAGTCATTGGATTTTCACGCTCACAGGCATTCCATGTGCTGTGAATCGGTTAAGGCAGTTCACGATGACTTTG
>JALWPC010000142.1 GCA_026995265.1 Paracoccaceae bacterium | reverse complement strand
GGCGGGGTCAGCCCCTCAAAACGCAGCACCAGAAGTTTCTCGGGATAGTTGCGCACCCAGAACGGGTCGTTCACCACCAGCGTCTCGGGGTGGATCATGTCCAGCAGGTGGGTGGTGGTGATATAGCCCATGTCAAAGGGCGGGTCCTGCCGGAGCCAGACCACGTCAAAACCGGCCAGATCAACCTTTTGCCTCTCCCCCAGGGTAAAGAAATTATCCGCATCGCGGCGCACCTGGAGCGGCCAGCCGCGCGCGGTGATCACGCCGCTTTCAAAGGCCAGTTGGTCGGGCGTATAGTAAAACAGTTCATGCCCCCGCGCCTGCGCCTCCAGGGCCAGCCGGAAGCTGGAGTCAGCGTCGATATTGACGGTTTCGATCGGGTCCATCTGGAAGGCGATTTTCAGGGGCATGGGGCCTCGCGCGTGTTGCTTTTGCCTAAGGTGGCCCTGAATGCGCCCAGTTTCAACCATAACTATTGACAGAGTGTGAATTTAACGCCGAAACTGGCTGAAAAGGAGGCCATTATGCGCCCAAGCCTGACCCTCGGGATCGAGGAGGAATACCTGATTGTGGATCGGGAGAGCCTTGACCTTGTCAAAACCCCGGAACCGGCCTTTCTGGATGCCTGCGGCAAGGCCCTCGGGGCGCAGGTAACAGGCGAATTCCTGCAATGTCAGGTTGAGGTCGGCACCAAACCCCATACGAATGTCGCCGATGCCGCAACCGAGCTTTTGGCCCTGCGCAAAGGTGTGGCGGACTGCGCTGCTCGCTTTGGCTACGCCCCGATTGCCGCTTCCACCCACCCCTTCGCCAAGTGGCGCAGCCAGCGCCACACCCGCAAAGAACGCTATGATGCGCTGAGCGATAACCTCGGCCAGGTTGTGCGCCGGATGCTGATTTGCGGCATGCATATTCATGTGGGCATAGAGGATGAAGACGAACGAATCGACCTGATGGGACAGGTGTCTTATTTCCTGCCGCACCTGCTGGCCTTCAGCACGTCATCGCCTTTTTGGGAGGGGGATGATACGGGGCTAAGCTCCTACCGCCTCACGGTTTTCGACGCCCTGCCGCGCACGGGCCTGCCGGACCCCGTGGAGAGTTACGGCGAGTATCAGCGCCTGGTCGGGGCCTTGGTGAAAGCGGGCTGCATTGAGGACGCAACGCGCATCTGGTGGGACATCCGCCCGTCCGACAAGTTCCCCACTCTTGAGCAGCGCATCACCGATATTTGCGGCACCGTGGCGGAGGCGGCGGCCATTGCAGCGGCTTACCAGAGCCTGTTGCTCTACTTCCACCACCTCAAGCAGAAAAACCAGAAATGGCGCCGGTATCCCAATACCCTGATCCTTGAAAACCGCTGGCAGGCGCAGCGGCACGGCGTCAACGGTAGGTTGATCGACCTTGGGCGCGGCGAAATGGTGCCCTTTGCAGCCCTCACCGAAGAACTGATCGCGCTGGTGCGGGATGAGGCCGAAGAGCTCGGCTGCCTTGCGGAGCTGGAAAGCCTGCGCGACATTGCAAAAAACGGAAGCTCTGCCGACCGCCAGCGTGCGGTTTATAACGCCGCGCTGGCAAATGGGGCCGAGGGTCCGGCGGCCATGCATGCAGTTGTGGAGCACCTTGTGGGGGCCTATCTTACGGGATAATGCCTCTGTTGTTTTGCCGAGGCTTCCGGTAAAATCAACCCCATGCGATACACCCTGCCACCCATAGCTGACCTGCCCT
>JALWPC010000141.1 GCA_026995265.1 Paracoccaceae bacterium | reverse complement strand
AGTGCCCGCTCAAGAGACACCCTCTGGCGCGCCGTCGGCACCACCCTCGAGCGCATCACCGCGGAAGAGTGTGCAAACTATTTCAAAAACGCAGGCTACGCTTCCGTCAAAACCTGAAACGCTCTAACCATCACTTGATATGTATTACAAAATGTATTACATTTTGAGGTGAGCGGTGGAGTTTGAGTGGGACGCCAGAAAGGCGCAGTCAAATTTTGAGAAGCACAATGTGCGGTTTGAAGTGGCGGTTAAGGTGTTTCTGGACCCAAATATCGTCACCGTTGCAGATGAGCGGCATGATTACGGTGAAGCGCGGCTTGTGAGCTTTGGCCTGATAGGGGGCAGGATGCACTCTGTCGTTCACGTCACCGATTTATCAAAGCGAACCGTGCGGATCATTTCCGCTCGTAAATCGAATAAGAGAGAAAGAAAACGCTATGGCACTGGTTAAATATACGCTTGATCCGGATAACCCGCCCAAAATCCCGCAGGAGTATTGGGACCGTTTTGACGCTATCCGCGAAGAGGATATAGACTATAGCGATTTTGCACCCTTCACTGATGAGGAATGGGCGAATGCCAAATTTGTGAAACCCCCGCAAAAGCCGGTGGTGACCCTGCGGGTGGATGCCGAAACCGTGGCGTTTTTCAAGGGGGAAGACCCGAAGGGCTATACCAGCCGCATGGCCGCCGTTCTGCGCGCCTTTGCGCGCGCGCAGGGGGCGGGGTAGGTGGCTGGCTGACATTTTGATTTCCCCTTGATCATCCCGCCCCCAAAGTCTATACGCCCCGAGTGGTCTTAAAACCCACAGAATCATATCAACGCCGTGTTGCTCTTGGGTTGACGCTCATCAGGGGACTTCCGGCAAGTAAGGAGAAGCGTCATGAAATTGCATGAATTGCGAGATAATCCCGGTGCCACCAAGAAACGCAAGCGCATCGGGCGGGGGCCAGGTTCCGGCACCGGTAAAATGGGTGGTCGTGGTATCAAAGGCCAAAAATCCCGTTCGGGTGTGGCGATTAACGGCTACGAGGGTGGCCAGATGCCGCTTTACCAACGCCTGCCAAAGCGTGGCTTTAACATGCGTCGGCCGAAGAAATACGCGGTTGTTAACTTCCTTGTGCTGCAAAAATTCATCGACGCGGGCAAAATCGACGCCAAAAAGCCGATCACCGAGGAAACCCTCGTGGAATGTGGCCTTGTGCGCCGCAAGCTGCACGGTGTGCGCCTGCTGGCCAAAGGTGAGCTGAAAGCCAAGCTCGATATTACCGTAACAGGGGCCTCCAAGGGCGCTGTTGAAGCGGTGGAAAAAGCTGGCGGCAAGGTCACGCTTGCGTAAAAGCGGCACGGCGGGCTTGCGAAGCCGCGCTTTGCGGCTTACATCAGGTATCAGATTTATTTGTGCCGCCTTGCGCCGATAATCGGATCAGGGCGGCGCTTTCAGTTAAGGGGCCACAGATGGCATCTGCAGCAGAACAAATGGCAGCGAATATGAGCTGGAGCAGCTTTGGCAAGGCCAAGGAGCTTCGCCAGCGCATCATGTTTGCGCTCGGGCTACTCATCGTTTACCGCATCGGCACCTATATCCCCATTCCGGGGATCGACCCTGTTAAGCTGGCGTCGTTCTTTGACAACCAGCAGGGCGGCATTGGCGGCATTCTAAACATGTTCACCGGCGGGGCTATCAGTCGGATGGCGGTGTTTACCCTCGGGATCATGCCCTATATTTCGGCTTCGATCATCGTGCAGTTGCTTAGCTCTATGCTGCCATCATTGGAGGCCTTGAAGAAAGAAGGCGAGCAGGGGCGCAAGAAGATTAACCAATACACCCGCTATGGCACGGTGGCCCTGGCGCTGGCGCAGTCCTACGGGATTGCGGTGGGGCTGGAAGGGCAGGGGCTGGCGGTTGAGGCCGGCCTGTTCTTCAGGGCCTCCACCGTGATTACGCTGGTGGGCGGCACCATGTTCCTGATGTGGCTTGGCGAGCAGATCACCTCGCGCGGCATTGGCAACGGCATTTCGCTGATCATTTTCACCGGCATTGTGGCGGGGCTGCCCCGCGCTACGGCGCAGTTCTTTGCGGCGGGTCGTGCGGGCACCATTTCCACCCCGCTGGTGCTGGGGGTGATTGTGATGGTGATTGTGGTGCTCACGCTGGTGGTTTTTGTTGAGCGGGCGCTCAGGAAAATCCATATCCAATACCCCAAGCGGCAAGTGGGCATGAAGATGTATGGCGGCGAAAGCTCGCACCTGCCGGTGAAGCTCAACCCTGCGGGCGTGATTCCGGCGATCTTTGCCAGCTCGCTGTTGCTGCTGCCCACTACGATTACCGCCTTTGCAGACCCGAATGCCACTGGATTTCTGGCAACGGTGGCGGCCTATATGGGCCGGGGGCAACCGCTGAATATGATCTTCACCGCGCTGCTGGTGGTGTTCTTTGCCTATTTTTACACCCATAACGTGGCGTTCAAAACCGATGACGTGGCGGATAACCTCAAGAAGCAGGGCGGCTTTGTGCCCGGCATTCGCCCGGGGGCGAAAACCGCCGATTATCTGGAATATGTGATGAACCGGCTGCTGGTGCTCGGCTCTGCCTATCTGGCCGCCGTGGTGCTGCTGCCGCAATTCCTGATCGCCAAAACCGCCATACCGTTTTACTTCGGGGGCACCTCGGTGCTGATTGTGGTATCGGTGACCATGGACACGATCAACCAGGTGCAATCCCATATGCTGGCCCAACAGTATGAAAGCCTGATTGAGAAATCCAAAATGCGGGGCAAGAACCGCAGCAAAGCGCGGAGGCGTCGCAAATGAACATCATCCTGCTTGGGCCGCCGGGAGCGGGGAAGGGAACACAAGCGCATCGGCTGGTGGCCGAGCGCTCCATGGTGCAGCTTTCTACCGGCGATATGCTGCGGGCGGCGCGCCGCTCTGGCACCGAGATGGGCAAGAAGGTGGCCGCGGTGATGGATGCGGGCAAGCTGGTGACTGACGAAATCGTCATTGGCCTGATTGCCGAGCAGCTTGATAACGCCTCTGGCGCGGGGTTCATTTTTGACGGCTTCCCCCGCACGCTGGCGCAGGCCGATGCTTTGGGCGAATTGCTGGCAAGCAAAGGCGCACGCCTGGATGCTGTTGTAGAAATGCAGGTCGATGACGCGGCGCTGGTGGAGCGGATCACCGGCCGTTTTACCTGCGGGGAGTGCGGCGAAGGCTACCATGACAGCTTCAAAAAGCCCGCTGTTGAGGGCAAATGCGACAAGTGCGGGGCCGAGGGGGCCTTCAAGCGTCGGCCTGATGATACCGAAGAGGCGCTACGCACCCGGTTGATGGCCTATTACAAGGATACCTCGCCGCTGATCGGCTATTATTACGCCAAAGGCCAGCTCAAACGCATTGACGGTCTGGGCGAAATTGATGAGGTTGCAGCGCGCATTTCAGGCGCACTTGCAGGTTGATCATTTGAGGGCTTGACGGGGGCAGCTTCTTGCCTATAATCCGCGCTCTCTCGATCGCTTTTTCCTGATTTCCGAATCAGCAGAAACGAGCTGAAAAAGGGTTAACCCACCGGCGCTCAGGCGGTGGGTTTTGGTTGTGAAAAAAGGGCCCGGCACTACGGACCCGCAAACAAATGAACGGAGAGCCATTTTGGCACGTATTGCAGGGGTGAACATCCCAACCCACAAACAGGTGCAAATCGCCCTGTCTTATATTCACGGCATTGGCCGGAATACCGCCGCAAAAATCTGTGAAGCCACAGGCATAGAGGGCACGCGCCGCGTGAACGAACTCTCGGATGCCGACGTGCTGAAGCTGCGCGAATATATTGACGCCAACCTGATGGTGGAAGGCGACCTGCGCCGCGACACCCAGATCAACATCAAGCGCCTGATGGACCTTGGCTGCTATCGCGGCCTGCGCCACCGTCGCAAGCTGCCCGTGCGCGGCCAGCGCACCCACACCAACGCACGCACACGCAAGGGCCCTGCCCGCGCGATTGCCGGCAAGAAGAAGTAAGGGAGCAGGCAGATGGCACGCGATAAAATCAAACTCAAGCGCAAGGCGCGGAAGAATATTTCTTCGGGCATTGCCCATATCAATTCGAGCTTCAACAACACCAAGATTCTGATCTCCGATGCCCAGGGCAACGCGATTTCCTGGTCTTCGGCGGGCACCATGGGCTTTAAGGGCTCGCGCAAATCTACGCCTTATGCGGCGCAGATGGCGGCGGAAGATGCAGCGCGCAAGGCGCAAGAGCACGGGATGAAAACCCTTGAAGTGCAGGTGCAGGGGCCGGGTTCCGGCCGTGAAAGCGCCCTTCGTGCGCTGGCCGCTGCCGGCCTGATCGTGACCTCGATCCGCGACGTTACACCGCTGGCTCATAACGGCTGCCGCCCGCCAAAGCGTCGCCGCGTTTAGCGTAAATATTTTTCGGGCTGTGCCCCGCGCGGGCGCGGCTCCAGGAATTTCCCTCGGGCGTTTGCGGCACCGGATCCGCTGCAAACTAGAATGGAGGCCAAATATGATCCACAAAAACTGGCAAGAACTCATCCGCCCCTCGCAATTGGTTGTCAAGCCGGGCGCCGACCCGTTGCGCATGGCCGTGGCCGTGGCCGAACCTCTGGAGCGCGGCTTTGGCCTGACCCTTGGCAACGCATTGCGGCGGGTGCTCTTGAGCTCGCTGCAGGGCGCGGCGATCACCTCGGTGCAGATCGACAACGTGCTGCATGAGTTTTCCAGCGTGGTCGGAGTGCGCGAAGACGTCACCGACATCGTGCTGAACCTCAAGGGCGTGGCCATCAACATGGAGGTTGAGGGCCCCAAGCGGGTGGCGATCAATGCCAAAGGCCCCGGTGTGGTGACAGCGGGCGATATTGTCGAGACCAACGGTATCGAGATCATGAACAAGGATCACGTGATCTGCCACCTCGATGAAGGCGCGTCGCTGTTCATGGAATTGACGGTGGAAACCGGCAAGGGCTATGTGCCCGCCGACAAAAACCGCCCCGAGGATGCCCCCATCGGCCTGATCTCGGTGGATGCGCTGTTCTCGCCGGTCAAGAAAGTTTCATATAAAGTCGAGCCCACCCGCGAGGGGCAGGTGCTTGATTATGACAAGCTGACCCTGAATGTGGAAACCGACGGTTCGGTTTCCCCCGAAGATGCGATTGCCTTTGCCGCGCGCATTCTCAAGGACCAGCTTTCGATCTTTGTGAACTTCGACGAGCCGGAAGCCGCGACGCGCCAGGATGAAGAAGACGACCTGGAGTTCAACCCGCTCTTGCTGAAGAAGGTGGACGAGCTGGAGCTTTCGGTGCGCTCGGCCAATTGCCTGAAGAACGACAATATCGTTTATATCGGCGACCTGATCCAGAAAACCGAAGCCGAAATGCTGCGCACACCCAATTTTGGCCGCAAGTCTTTGAACGAGATCAAGGAAGTGCTGACAACGATGGGCCTGCATCTGGGCATGGATATTATCGACTGGCCGCCGGACAATATCGAAGAGCTGGCGAAGAAGTTTGAGGATCATTTTTAGGGGTGGGTGCGAGCACCCACCCTACAATGCCCGCAATGGCGGGGAACACCCGGGCAATCCCGCCCCAAGGAGAGCCGCACACCCGCATGGGCGGCCGGACAAAGTATAAACCTGTAGAAGGACCAAGAAAATGCGCCACAAAAAAGGCTACCGCAAGTTAAACCGCACCCATGAGCACCGCAAAGCGATGTTTGCCAATATGGCCTGCTCGCTGGTGGAGCATGAGCAGATCAAAACCACGCTGCCCAAGGCCAAAGAGATGAAACGCATCATCGACAAGCTGATCACATTGGCGAAAAAGGGTGACCTGCATTCCCGCCGCAACGCGCTGAGCAAAATGCGCCAGGAGGCGGCGGTGAAGAAGTTGTTTGACACCCTCGGCCCCCGCTACAAAGACCGCAACGGCGGTTATTGCCGTGTGCTGAAAGCGGGCTTCCGCTATGGCGACATGGCCCCAATGGCGATCATCGAGCTGGTGGACCGCGACGTGGACGCCAAAGGCAAGGCCGACAAAGAGCGCGTCGCGCTGGAAGAGGCTGCCGAAGAATAAGGCCGGGGGTTCCCCCATGTCAAAAGCCCCGCCACCACGCGGGGCTTTTTTGTTTCAGGAGGCCCTATGGGCATGTTTGACATCGTTCTGGTTGCCATCGCCGCGATATTCACGGCGCTTGCCATGCTACCGAAAATCCGCGAAAACCCGTGGTGGAACGCCACCGTGACCCCGCTGGCCTCCATCATCGGTTCGGGATTCCTCGTCATTGCGCCCTTGCTTGCCGCCGTTGCCGGCTCTTATGCGCTGGCCGCCATGCTTCTGATCGTGGCGCTGGCATATGGCGTCGGCCATGCCATCCGCTACAATATCGCCTATGCAGAGCCGCTGGAGGGCCGCGCCGATGCGCCGCGTGCGCTTGCCTTTTACACCCGCCTGTCCAGCGCCTCGCTCAGCGTGGCTTACGTGATTTCGGTGGCGTTTTACATCCGCCTGCTGGCCTCCTTTGCCCTGTCGCTGACCCCGATCAACAACAGCTTTTACGAGGACATTCTGGCTACCCTCATCCTGCTGGCCATTGCCGCCATCGGCTATGTGCGGGGCCTGCGCGGGCTGGAGGTGGTGGAAACCATCTCGGTTTCCATCAAGCTGTCCATCATCATCGCCCTGCTGGCGGGGCTGTTCTGGCACAATCTTGGCTCCGGCATATGGACCGCCGAACTGGTGCCGGATGACGCCGGCACCCTCACCCGCCTGCGGATGCTCGGCGGGATGCTGCTGGTGGTGCAGGGCTTTGAAACCTCGCGCTATCTGGGCAATAGCTACCCCGCTGATATGCGCCGCAAAACCATGAATTACGCGCAAATCTCCAGCGCGCTTATCTACCTTGCCTTTGTGGCGCTGGTGGTGCCGGTGCTGGTGCACCTGCCCGGCGGCAAGCCCGATGAAACCGCGATTATCAATATCACCGGTTATGTGGCCCCCGTGCTGCCCTACCTTCTGGTGCTCGCGGCGCTGATGAGCCAGCTTTCGGCGGGCATAGCCGATACGGTGGGCGCGGGCGGGCTGGTGGTCGAGGAGTCCGGTGGCCGGATTATCGAGCGCCACGCTTACCCCGTGCTGATCGCCTTTTCCATCACCCTGATCTGGGCCTTTGACATTTTCCAGGTTATCAGCATCGCCTCGCGCACCTTTGCGTTTTATTATATGATGCAGGCGATCATTGCGGTGATCGTGGCGCGGCAGAACCGGCACCACGGCCAAATGGCCTTCGCGGCGGCGCTGGCGCTGCTGCTGGGTTTGATCGTTGTTTTTGCCCTTCCGGCAGAATAAGCTGGGCATATGCCAGACCTGTTCGACACCCCGCACACGCCCGAAAGCGCCCCGCGCCCGCTGGCCGACCGCCTGCGCCCGAAAGCGCTGGCCGAGGTGATCGGGCAGGACCATGTGCTTGGAGATGACGGCCCGCTGGGCCAGATGCTGCTGCATGGCAACCTCACCTCGCTGATTTTCTGGGGCCCGCCCGGGGTGGGCAAAACCACCATCGCGCGGCTGTTGGCCGATGAAACCGACCTCGCCTTTGTGCAGATCAGCGCGATTTTCACCGGCGTGCTGGAGCTTCGCAAGGTGTTCGAAGCCGCCAGGCTGCGCCGCCAGAACGGCAAAGGCACGCTGTTGTTCGTCGATGAAATCCACCGTTTCAACAAGGCCCAGCAGGATGGCTTTCTGCCCCATATGGAAGATGGCACCATTACGCTGGTGGGCGCCACCACCGAAAACCCGAGCTTTGAGCTGAACTCGGCCCTGCTCAGCCGCAGCCAAGTGCTGGTGCTCAACCGCCTGACGCCCGCGCATCTGGAGCTGATCATCCAGCGCGCCGAAAAGGAACTTGGCAAAAGCCTGCCGCTTGAGCCGGATGCCCGCGACGCGCTTTTGGAGATGGCCGACGGTGACGGGCGGGCGCTCCTTAACATGCTTGAACAGGTTTTCGGCTGGCAGGGCAAGGCCGACCGCGCGACCTTGAGTAAGCGCCTCAACCGCCGCGCCGCGCAGTATGATAAATCCGGCGAGGCGCATTATAACCTGATTTCCGCCCTGCATAAATCGGTGCGCGGAAGCGACCCCGACGCAGCGCTTTACTGGCTGGCACGGATGCTCACCGGCGGCGAAGACCCGCGCTATCTGGCGCGGCGCATCACCCGCATGGCGGTGGAAGATATTGGCCTTGCCGACCCCGCCGCCCAGCGCCAATGCCTCGACGCCTGGGCCACTTACGAGCGCCTCGGCTCGCCCGAGGGGGAGCTGGCGCTGGCGCAGGCGGTGGTTTACCTCGCCCTCGCGCCCAAATCGAACGCCGCCTATGCCGCGTATAAAAACGCCATGGCGGACGCCAAAAAGACCGGCTCCGCGCCCCCGCCCAAGCACATCCTCAATGCGCCCACGGCGATGATGAAAGAGCAGGGCTATGGGGCGGGCTACCAGTATGACCACGACGCCGAGGACGGGTTTTCGGGCCAGAACTATTTCCCCGACACCATGAAGCGCGGGGTGTATTACCTGCCGGTGGAGCGCGGCCACGAGCGCGAGCTGAAAAAACGCCTCGACTATTTCGCCCGTTTGCGCGAAAAGCGCGGCACGTGAAGGAGCAACCATGCCAGTAATACTACAAGTCGCCCTGGGCGGGGCCATCGGGGCCTCTCTGCGCTACCTCAGCGGAGGCATTGCCCTGCGTTTGCTGGGCACCAGCTTCCCTTATGGCACTATGTTTGTGAACATTCTCGGCTCGTTCCTGATGGGTTTTGCCGCCTTTTACATGCTGGAGCGCATGGATGGGAGCTATGGCCGATACGCGCCGTTCATCATGACAGGGGTCATGGGCGGTTTCACCACATTCTCGGCCTTTTCGCTGGATGCGCTTTACCTGATCGAGCGCAGCCGCTATCTCGCCGCTGCCATTTACATGGGCGGTTCGGTGGCCATTGCCATGCTGGCGCTGTTTGTCGGCATCGCCCTTGCAAGGAGCCTCGCGTGAGCCGTGTGCAACATTTAACCGTCGATGAAGACGGGCAGGACCAGCGGCTGGACCGCTGGTTCAAGCGCATGTTCCCGCATATCTCGCAGGGGCGGATCGAGAAGCTCTGCCGCAAGGGTGAAATCAGGGTGGACAAGGGACGGGTGAAACCGGGCACCCGGCTTGCAACGGGGCAAACCGTGCGGGTGCCCCCATTGCCGGATGCTGAAGCCCTGCGCGAGCGCAACATTGCTGTGATCACCGATGCGGACCGTGAAATGATCCAGCGCGCCGTGCTGTTTAAGGACGCGCATTTTATTGTCATCAACAAGCCGGCTGGCCTGCCAACCCAAGGCGGCACGGGGCATGACATTCATGTGGATATGCTGGCCGAGGCGCTGAAATTCGGCGAAGAGAAAAAGCCCAAGCTGGTGCACCGCTTGGATAAGGACACCTCCGGCGTGCTGCTCCTGGCCCGCACCGGCCGCGCCGCCAAAGCGCTGGCCAAGGCCTTGCAAGACCGTGAAACCCGCAAGGTTTACTGGGCGCTGGTGGCGGGGCGCCCTCCCCGGCAGGTGGGCACTATCCAATACGGGTTGGTGAAAGCCTCCGGCCACGGGCCAAACGGCGCGGGGGAAAAGATGCATTGCGTTCACCCGAATGAAGTGGACAGCACCCCGGGGGCCAAGCGGGCGACCACCGATTACGCGGTGATCGAAACCATCGGCACGCGGGCGACGTGGGTTGGGCTGGTGCCGGTCACCGGGCGCACCCACCAACTGCGCGCCCATATGGCCGAAATCGGCTGCCCGATTATTGGTGATGGCAAATATGGCGGCAACAGACAGGTGAACGAGGGCGAGGGCTGGGGCGCAAAAATCGGCGGCGAAGTGAGCCGCAAAATGCACCTGCACGCCCGCTCCATCGGCTTTGTGCACCCGTTCACCGGCAAGGACATGGTCTTCGAGGCCCCCTTGCCCGCGCATATGGCCCGCAGTTGGGACCTGTTCGGCTGGAACCTGAAATGGGCCCCCAAAGACCCGTTTGCGATATTCACATGAAACTGGTCATATTCGATATGGACGGCACCCTGCTGGACAGTCAGGCCTTCATTCTGAAGGCCATGCGCTATGCGTTTGAGCAGGCCGGTCACCCACCACCGCGCAAGGCCGACGTGCTGGGCACGGTTGGATTATCGCTCGATGCGGCGGTGGCCCTTTTGCTCCCGGACCTCGACGAGGCCGAAAACCGGCGCACGGTTGCGCTTTACCAGCGTAGCTTCATTGAGCTGCGCGACAAGATGGGGGCCGAGGCCAAGGCCCCGCTTTACCCCGGCGCGCGGGCGGCGCTGGAGCGGTTGCACGGGGTGGACGAGATCCTGCTGGGCGTGGCCACGGGCAAGGCGCGCAAAGGGCTGGACCATGCCTATGAATCCCACAATATCGGCCATTTTTTCCACACCTCGCAAACCGCAGATAATCACCCGAGCAAGCCGCACCCCTCGATGCTGCACCAAACGCTGGCCGATACCGGCGTGGAAGCAGCGCGGGCGGTGATGGTGGGCGACACCGAGTTTGACATGGAAATGGGCCGCGCGGCGGGGTTCAGGACCATCGGCGTAAGCTGGGGCTATCATCCGGTCAGCCGTCTGGGCGCGGCGGATGTGATCATTGACGATTTCGCCGAGCTGGACGCGGCGCTGAACGGGCTTTGGGGCTAGGCCATGGCGTTTGAACTGAAGCGGTTTTGGGAGGCGGTGCATGTGGTGGAGGCCGGGGGCGGCTATACTGTCACCCTTGATAAGCGCCCGCTGAAAACCCCGTTGAAGCGGCCCCTGATTGTGCCGACAAAGGCGCTGGCCGCCGAGATCGCCGCCGAATGGCAGGCGGTGGAGGGCAAGGTCGACCACGCCACCATGCCCTACACCCAATTCGCCCATGCGGGGCTTGATCAGGCGGTGGACGAGCGCGCCGAGATTGCCGCCAAGATTACGCTTTATGGCGAAACGGACCTGCTGTGTTACCGCGCCGAGGCCCCGCAAGAGCTGGCCAAACGGCAGGCCAAAGCCTGGGACCCGCTGCTGGCGTGGAGCGCCGAGGCGCTGGGTGCGCCGCTCAAAACCACGTCAGGGATCATGCATGTGGCGCAACCCGGGGCCAGCCTGAACGCGCTGGCCGCCCATGTGCAGCCCTTTGAGGGTTTCGCGCTCAAGGCGCTTTATGACTGGGTCACGATTTCCGGTTCGCTGGTGCTGGGCCTGGCAGTGGCCAAAGGGCGGCTGTCGGCGGCGGAGGGCTGGGCGCTCTCAAGGGTCGATGAAAACTGGCAGGAAGAGCAATGGGGCGTGGATGACGAGGCCAAGGCGCAGGCCGACTCAAAACGCGATACATTCCTTTTGGTTGAGCGGGCGCTCTCGCTTATCTAGACAGATTGCACGTGACATTTCCGATATTTCACAAGATTCGATCATTTTCAGGGCGAATCCGGAGTTTCGGAAATATTTCACAAATGAATTTGCAGAAAAACAGAATTTTCTTGCGTGTTGTGCGGTGCAGCATTTGGGGAATCCCGCCACGCCTTGCGCGGGCAAGCTGGTTTAAGGTCAGAATACTTGACCTTAAACCAGCTTGTGTTGCCGTGGCTTTGCCTTTTGCAACCCTCCAACCCATTGCCATCCGAAATGATTCGCATGATCCATTGGAATGGATTGCGATAGCTATGCGTGCGAATCCGTTAGGCCGAAGTTTTTGGAATGTTCCGGCCGAGAAGGGGCAAACACCGCATATCTACGGTATTTAAAGTAAGCATTGCTGACCCAATGTATGTTTTGTGAATGACCTCTTGACCAATGTGCTTCTAATTGTTCAAAATCCCGTGTCTGCCCTTGTTGGGCCGCACAACTCAATTTGATTCTGGCAATTGGTGCCAGATCCCCGAGCATTCGGGACCACAGGAAGAGGTAAAAATGAAAAAATCCCTACTACTAGGCACAATCGCCGCTGTTGGCGTTCTGGCCGGCGCTGCATCTGCTGCCACTCTTGACGATGTAAAAGCAAACGGCGTGCTGAAATGCGGCGTTTCGACTGGTCTCGTGGGCTTCGCCGCTCCGGACGCAAATGGCCGCTGGGAAGGCTTTGACGTTGCTGTATGCCGCGCTGTTGCTGCTGCTGTTCTGGGCGACAGTGACGCTGTCCAGTTCGTGCCGCTTTCCTCGAAAGTGCGTTTCACCGCGCTGAACTCGGGCGAAGTTGACATGCTGGCCCGTAACACCACATGGACCTTCAGCCGCGACGTTGACCTGGGCCTGACCTTCGTTGGCGTGAACTACTATGACGGCCAAGGCTTTATGGCCCGTAAAGATCTGGGTGTAGGTTCTGCTACCGAGCTTGACGGTGCAACCATCTGTATCCAGACAGGCACCACCACCGAGCTGAACCTGGCCGACTATTTCCGTTCCAACGGTATGTCTTATGAGCCGGTGCCAATCGAAACCAACGCCGAAGCCCAGCAGCAGTTCCTGTCTGGCGCTTGTGACGTTCTGACCACCGACGCTTCCGGCCTGGCTGCAACCCGCGCCACCTTCGAGCATCCGGAAGACTTCATGATCATGCCGGAAATCATCTCCAAAGAGCCTCTTGGCCCATTGGTGCGTGAAGGTGACGAGCCCTGGAGCGACATCGTGCGCTGGACTCTGAACGCGCTGATCACCGCCGAAGAAAAAGGCATTACCAAGGATAATGTCGAGCAAATGGCGGCTGCGGCTGGTAACGACCCTGAAATCAACCGTCTGCTGGGCACCGAGGGCGACCTCGGCGGTATGCTCGGCCTCGACAAGCAATGGGCAATGCGCGCTATTGCGGCTGGCGGCAACTACGGCGAGCTGTTCGAAGCCAATGTGGGCGAAAACACCCCGGTTGGCCTGTCGCGCGGCCTGAATGCGCTGTGGACCCAGGGTGGCCTGATCTACACGCCTCCTTTCCGCTAGGATCCGTTTAAGAATAGGAAGGCGCGCTTTTGGGCGCGCCTTTTTTCTACCAAATAGTTAACAAATAGTATCCGGCAGGCAGGGGTGGCAAACCACACCGCAGATGGCCAGGATATACCAACCATCAGGAGGGGGCACGCCATGGCTATGGCCGACCAACCCGCAGGCAAGTCGTTCCGGCTTAGCATGCTGTTATATGATACACGGTATCGATCCATCACCATTCAGGTAATTATGCTCACACTGTTTGTGATCGGCGTTTGGTGGTTGATCAACAATATGTATACAAACCTTGCCATTGCCAACAAGGCACCGGATTTCGGATTTCTCTGGAACCCTTCGGGCTATGACATCAACCAGCATATGATCGACTATTCCTCGCAAAGCACCAATGCGCGGGCGTGGCTTGTGGGCTTGCTCAACACGTTGCTGGTCGCGTTTTTGGGCTGTATTCTGGCCACCGTGCTCGGGGTGTTTATCGGGGTATTGCGCCTGTCGAAAAACTGGATCATCTCGCGTCTGATGACGGTTTATATCGAAACATTCCGCAATGTGCCGGTGCTGCTCTGGATCCTGTTTGCCAACTCGATTTTTATCGACACGCTGCCCCAGCCGAAAACATTCAGGGGCGAGAATGCCACATCGCACATGCTGTGGGACGCCTTTGCCTTCACCAATCGCGGATTTTACATTCCCAAGCCCACCTTTGGCGAGGGCTATCTGCCGGTGCTGATCGTGTTTGCCCTGTCGATTGTGGCAATCTTTATATTCCGCAAATGGGCGTATAAACGGCAGGAGGCCACGGGGGAGATTCTGCCGGTTTTCTGGATTGGTGTCGGGCTGTTTTTCATCCCGGCCATCGTTACCCAGCTTGTGATGGGTTCCCCCATCGGGCTGGAATATCCGGCACTGAAGGGGTTCAACTTCAAGGGCGGTTTCCACCTGCGCAACTCGCTGATCTCGCTGTGGCTGGCGCTGTCCCTTTATACAGCGGCCTTTATTGCCGAAGCGGTGCGGGCCGGGATTATGGCGATCAACAAGGGCCAGTCGGAAGCGGCTGCGGCTCTGGGCCTGCGGCAAAACCGGGTGATGAGCCTGGTGGTGCTGCCTCAGGCGCTGCGGGTGATCATTCCGCCGCTGATCTCGCAATATCTGAACCTGACGAAAAACTCGTCACTGGCGATCGCGGTGGGTTATATGGACCTCACCGGCACTCTGGGCGGGATTACCCTCAACCAGACCGGGCGGGCGCTGGAATGCATCCTGCTCTTGATGCTCACCTATCTTGCGATCTCGTTGACCATTTCCATGGTGATGAACATCTACAACAACTCTGTTAAGCTGAAGGAGCGGTGATATGAAACCAGAACCATATGTCCGCCGCGAAATGCTGGCCCCTCAACCCGCGCCCCTGGGCGAAACCGGAATTCTGAGATGGATGAAGGCCAACCTGTTTTCAGGGCCGGTCAACAGCGTGATCAGTATTGCTGCGGGGCTGTTTGTGCTTTACGTGCTCTATCGGCTGTTGCCTTGGGCCATTCAGCCGTCATGGAATGCCACATCCCTGAGCCAATGTCAGGATGACCCCAACATCACCGGCGCCTGCTGGGGGGTCATTCATGACCGGTTCAACCAGCTGATGTTTGCCTTCTATCCCCATGAGTTGCAATGGCGCCCGCTTCTGGCCTTTGGCCTGATGTTTGTGGCCATCGCGCCGGTGCTGTTTGATAAAGTGCCGCGCTTCCTGCTGGCCTTTACAGCGATGTTCCCGCTGCTGGCGATCTGGCTGCTCTGGGGCGGCTCGGCCTGGCCCGAGCTTATGGTGCTGGCCGGTTTCTTCATCGGTTATGCTGTCCACAAGGCCCTTGTCGGGCCGGCGGGCGAGCTGACCGCGATCATCCTGGGCGTGCTGGCAACCCTGCTCTGGTGGATCTTCGGGGTATCCCCCGTAGCCGAGATGCTGCAGGGGGTGGTGCCGTTGGATATTACGCCGGTGGAATCTTCCAAATTCGGCGGCCTGATGCTCTCGATCACCATCGGCCTTGCCGGGATCGCCTTTTCCTTCCCGCTGGGAATCATCCTCGCACTGGGACGGCAATCGGATATGTTCATCATCAAAACCCTGTCTGTGGGCTATATCGAGTTTATCCGCGGCGTGCCGCTGATCACGCTTCTGTTCGTGGCCTCGGTTCTGCTGAACTACTTCCTGCCACGGGGCACCAACTTTGACCTGATCCTGCGGGTTGTGATCATGGTGACCCTGTTTGCAGCGGCCTATATGGCCGAGGTCATCCGCGGGGGGCTGGCAGCGCTGCCCAAGGGGCAATATGAAGCTGCCGATGCGCTGGGGCTGGATTACTGGAAGGCCATGCGCCTGATCATCATGCCACAAGCGCTGAAGATCTCCATTCCGGGGATCGTGGGCACCTTCATTGGCCTGTTCAAGGATACCACGCTGGTGTCGATCATCGGCCTCTTGGACCCGATCGGCCTTGCCAACTCCATCCGGGGCACCACCGACTGGAACGGGATCGTTTGGGAGCTTTACCTGTTCATCGCCTTGATGTTCTGGGTATTCACCTTCTCGATGTCACGTTACTCAATGTATCTTGAGAACAAACTCAAGACCACACACTAATCAGGGAGCATAAAAATGACTCAAACAGCAGAAAAAGCAGCCAATAGCTCCGCGATGCACGTGTCGGACGAAGTGGCAATTGAAGTGCGCAACATGAACAAGTGGTATGGGGATTTCCATGTGCTCAAAGATATTAACCTGACGGTTAATCGCGGCGAGCGCATCGTGATCTGCGGGCCGTCTGGTTCGGGCAAATCCACCCTTATCCGCTGCATGAACCGGCTTGAGGAGCACCAGAAGGGCGATATTATCGTTGACGGGACCGAGCTTTCCTCGGATCTGAAAAACATTGATAAAATCCGCTCGGAAGTGGGGATGTGCTTTCAGCACTTCAACCTGTTCCCGCATCTGACCATTCTGGAAAACTGCACCTTGGCGCCGATCTGGGTGCGTAAAACCCCCAAAAAGGAAGCCGAAGAAACGGCGATGCACTTTTTGGAAAAGGTGAAGATCCCCGAGCAGGCCAACAAGTATCCGGGCCAGCTTTCGGGCGGTCAGCAGCAGCGGGTGGCGATTGCCCGAAGCCTGTGCATGAAGCCGCGCATCATGCTCTTTGACGAGCCCACCTCGGCGCTTGACCCCGAGATGATCGCCGAGGTGCTCGATACCATGATCGAGCTGGCCGAAGAGGGCATGACCATGCTTTGCGTGACCCACGAAATGGGCTTTGCCCGCAAAGTGGCCAACCGCGTGATCTTTATGGATGCGGGCCAGATTGTGGAGCAGAACGAGCCGGAAGAGTTCTTCAACAACCCGCAAAGCGAGCGGACGCAACTGTTCCTGAGCCAGATTCTGGGGCATTAATGGTGGTGGGTGCAAGCACCCACCCTACGAATTTTGCTCCGCTCGGGGGAGACCCCGGGCGGTGTTTTTGTGGCCGGATTTCCGGTGCTGAAGCACCGGACCGCGCCTCGCCTTCGGCTCGGCGGGCGGCGCGTTCAGCATTGTGATTGGGGTGAGTATCGCGTGCGCGCCGCGTGGCAACATCGGAGATGGGCTTAGCGGCGGTAGCGCTCGGCGAGAGATTCGGGGCTGGTGCCGAGAAAATAGAGTAAGATTAGGGTAAGGTTGCGGATTCCACGGCGGAGCCACTGGCCTTGATACCTGGCGGCGCTGGTGACGGCATCGGCCTTGAGCGGTGTGAGCCTGCCCTTCAAGGCGCGGGCGAGAGCGACGTCTTCCATCAGGGGGTGTTTAGGGTAACCGCCAACCTCTTGGTAAAGCGCGGCGGAGATCAGCAGGGCCTGGTCGCCGTAGGGGAGGCCAAACAGGCGGCTGCGCAGGTTGGCCCATCCCGCCACAAGGCGGGGGGGGAGGCCGGCGGCGTCAAAGCGCAGGCGGAAATATCCGGCTTTGTTGGGGGTGGCAAGGTGGGTGCGCGTGGCCTCTAGCCAGCCCTCGGCAAGGACAGTGTCGGCGTGGATGAACAGCAGCCATGGGCGGGTGGCCAGCTTGGCCCCCATGGCCAGTTGGCCGCCACGGCTGGGCGGGGCGGCGGCAAAACGTGCGCCGATGTCGTCGGCTATGGTCTCGATTTCGTCATCCGAGCCGCCATCGACGATGATCAGTTCGCCGATCAGGCCCGCATCCAGCCCCTCGGCCAAGGCGGCCAGCGTCGGGGTGATGCCGGCTGCGGCATTAAGCGTCGGGATGATCACGGAAATGGGCGCGGGCATGGGGGCTTTCGGGCTGGTAATGGCGGGGCTGGGCTTTATATTAACCCCATGAGCAAAGGATTCCATGACAAATCGCGCCAGCTGCTGCGGATTACCGGCAGCGACCGGCTGAGCTTCCTGCAGGGGCTGGTGACAAATGACGTTAACAAACTCGACACGGGGCCGATTTATGCGGCGCTGTTGAGCGCGCAGGGGAAGTATCTGTTTGACTTCTTTCTGAGCCATGACGGCGACGGGGTGCTGCTCGATGTGGCAGCGGCCCGTGCCTCTGCCCTGGCCCAGCGGCTTAGCATGTATCGGCTGCGTGCCGATGTGCAGATAGAGGCGGATGCGCGCCCCGTGTGGCGGGGGGTGGGCGATGCGCCGGAAGGGGCGTTCACCGACCCGCGCCATCAGGCAATGGGCTGGCGGCTTTATGGCGCGGCCAGCGTGGCGGCGCTGCCCGAAGACCATTTCGAGGCGCTGCGGATAGAGCATATCATCCCCGAGCCGGAGCTTGTCGAGAACGAGACCTACATTCTGGAAGCGGGTTTCGAGCGTCTCAATGGGGTAGATTTCCGCAAGGGCTGCTATGTGGGGCAGGAAATAACCGCGCGGATGAAGCATAAGACCGAGCTTAAAAAAGGGCTGCGGCGGGTGGCGGTAGAGGGCGAGGCCGCCTTTGGCACGGCGATTACGGCGGCGGGTAAGCCAGCGGGCACGCTGTTTACCGTGGTGGGCGGCCACGGGCTGGCGCATCTGCGCTTTGACCGCGCACAAGGCGAGATGCAGGCGGAGGGGGCCACGCTGGTGCTGGCCTAGCGCTCGGTCAGTGCGAGGCGAATGCTTAGCCCGACGAAGATTGCGCCGAGCGAGCGGTCGAGCCAAAGCCCAATGCGCGGGCTGCTCCGCAGGCGGTTGGTGAGCTTGTCACCCGCCAAAATGAGCGGTGGTTCGATGAAGGCGGCAACGACGATGATCAGGCTGCCGTGCAGGAAGAGTTGGGCCCAGACCGGACCCGCCCCCGCCACCACGAATTGCGGCAGGAAGGCGAGGAAAAAGATCGCCACCTTGGGGTTGAGCAGGGCGACGATAACGCCTTGCCGGAAGATCGGAAAGGCGCGGGGGCTGGTGGCCTCGCCCTTCGCTATAAACCCGCTCCCGTCTGAACGCAGGGCCTTGATGCCGAGATAAAGCAGATAGGCCGCGCCTGCCCATTTGACCACGCTAAAGGCGGTGGCCGAGGTGGCGAGAATGGCCGAAAGCCCCGCTGCCGCCATCAGCACATGGCCAAATGCCCCGAGCCAGATACCGCCCAGCGCCGCAAAGCCAGCCTTGCGGCCCCCGCGCACGGTTTGGCCGAGGATGAAGGCAATGTCGGGGCCGGGCGCAAGGTTCAGCACCACGGCGGCGGTGAGAAAGCTGGCCCAATGCAGGAGCGTGTAGTCAAACATGACGGCAACCTAGCGCAGGTTTCGGGGCTGGGCAAGGTCGGCTTGCCGACCCGCCGTGACGAGGTGGCCCGCAGGGTCGCCGAGGAGGGGCGCCCCCGGTGGCGGCGCGTCCGCAATTGCACTTGTGGCAAGGATGCACCCGCGCCGCGCTGAAACATCGGTGCTTGTGGCGGGTGCGGAAGGGGCCTAGTCTTCGTCCTCAACCGGATTGAGCTGCGCCGCCACTTTCAACGCGATGGTCTCGAAGATTTTGGCGTGGGGGCCGTCTGGTTCGGCCATTACAACGGGGGTGCCGGCGTCGGAATACTTCCGGATATCCATGTGCAGCGGGATGCCGCCAAGGAAGGGCACGCCGAGCTTGGCGGATTCCTCCTGCGCGCCGCCATGGCCGAAAATATCGGAGCGCTCGCCGCAATGGGGGCAGATGAAGGTGCTCATGTTCTCGATGATGCCCAGAATGGGCACATCGACATTCTGGAACATTTTCAACCCCTTGCGGGCGTCAATCAGCGCCAGGTCCTGCGGGGTGGAGACGATCACCGCGCCCGCCACCGGCACCTGCTGCGCAAGGGTAAGCTGGGTGTCGCCGGTGCCCGGGGGCATATCCAGCACCAGCACATCAAGCTCGCCCCACGCGACCTCTTTCAGCAGTTGCATCAGCGCTGAAACGATCATCGGGCCGCGCCAGATGACGGGGTTTTCCTCTTCCATCAGGAAGCCCATGGACATTACCTTGATCCCGTAGCGCTCCATGGCGTAGAGCACATCTTCCTTGAGTTCGGGGCGGTCATCGACCATGCCGAACAGGCGCGGGAGCGAGGGGCCGTAGATGTCGGCGTCCAAGAGGCCCACCTTCAGGCCAAGCCCGGAGAGCGCCAGCGCCAGGTTGGCCGAGGTGGTGGATTTGCCCACGCCGCCCTTGCCAGAGGCCACGGCCAGAATGTGCTTGATGCCCGGAATGGCCGCCGATTTGGGCCGCATATCCGGCCCCAGCGGACGTTCCTTGCGCTGCTTGAGCTTGGGCGGCTCGGTGGAGACAACCGGTTCGGCTTCTGCGGTCAGCGCCACCAGCGCTGTTTCCACCCCGTCGAGAGCCAGCACCTCGCGTTCAGCCGCCTTTTGCAGCGCCGTCGGGTCACCGTGCAGCGCCTTGGGCACGGTGATCGAAAACACCACCTTGCCGCCGTCAATGATGATGTCGGAAACAAGGCCATCGGACACGATGTCCTCTTTCAGCCCCGGTGCGGTGACGCTGATCAGCGCCTTTAGTATTTGGTCTTTGGTCGCCATGTAACTTCCCCAATTCTGGCCCGGGCCTAATACCCGAGCGTTTCTGTCATCTTATAAAAGAACGACAGGAACGGAATCAAGGCAAAGCAGGGATTGGGCGGAAATGCCGCGCTAGTTGGCGGTTATATCCAGAATTTCGGCATCTTCCGGCGAGAAAGCAAAATAGGAGTTTCCGACCTGCACACCAACGCCCAGTGCAGGCAGGAATTTGATCTCGCGGATGTTGAAATCCCCGTCCGGCAGGCTGGTTTCATAGACAAAAACCCGAACAGCGTCATAGCTGCACTCGCCGATCACCAGCGGCTCGCTCTCGTAGCCGGTTACGAGATACTGCTTTTCGCCGGAATCGTAGCGGCTGCCCGCCCAGGTGACGGTGCCAAGGCTGCGCATGCCTGCGGTATAGGGTGCCAGCGAATCCGGCGCAAAATCGTAGGTTTTGCTTTTGCTGTCCCGCACCTCCCACGTGTTCGGTTCGTGCGTGGTCCAGCCGGTTTCCACCACGCCGTCCCAGCTTTCAAACAATATGGTCTCTTGATAATAACCGCTATTCTTGGTGAACGCATCGAGAAGGCTGCCATCTGCCTGGCGCTGAATATGCGAAACATCGCCACTGAGGTATGAAACGGTAATACCGCCATCCATTGCATCTGCCGTCAGGCATTGGGCGGAAGCAATGGCGGGGCTAAGCAGCAATAAAGCGGTGGTGATACGATGCATTGGGGGACTCCCTTAAATCAGAATATCCGCAGCATAGGGGCAAAGCCGAAGTCGTTCAATGCTTTCTGTTGCGACCCATGAAAATGATATAAAGGCTGGGGAGCACGAAGAGATCGAACAGGAAGGCAATGAAGATGGTGGCGGCAGTGAGGAAGCCAAGCTGCTGGTTAACGGCAAAGCCGCTGAACATCAGCAACGCAAAACCAAAGCCCAGCGTGGCGGTGGTGGTCAGCACCCCGGGAAACACCGCTTGCAGCACCTTTTGCACCCCGGCATTGGTTTGCTTTTTGCGGCCCCGGTTGAGGGCGTAAAGAATGTGGATAGTGTCATCCACGACAATGCCGAAGGTCAGCGCCGAGATGATCGAAGCGGCCATGCCGACCTCGCTATTGATCCAGACCCACAGCCCCAGCGAGGCCATGGCGGGCATGAAATTCGGGAAGATGCTCAGCAGCGCCAGCGGCAGCGAGCGCAGGAACAGCCCGATGAGAATCGACACCACGATCATGGCCACGCCGGTGCCCACCAGCATGGATTTGGTGTTGACCATCGAGAGGTAGGAAGACATCACATTCATCCCCGACACCGCCGCGCGGTCGCCGGTAAACCCGGCCGCCGCCGCCATGGACTCGACCTTTTCGGCCAGCGCACGCACATGGGCAGCGGTCTGGCGCTTTACCAGCAGGCTGAGGCGCAGCTCGCGGAAGCCCGCCGAGAAGGTGGCATTGCCGAAATCCTCGGTGACATAAAAATGGGAGCGCACGCAGTAGTTCAGCATCTTTTCCGGCACATCCGCCAACGCGCCTTCATAAGGCGGGGTGCGGTGGGCGAGGCAGTTTTTCACAATCGGCAACGGGCCGCGGATATCGACGACCTCCGGCAGGGCCAGCAGGCTGTTGGTGAAGGTCTCCAGCTCCTGAAAAGCGGCCGGGGTGAGCAATTCGTCCTCGTCATAACGCAGCACCAGGTCGATGGATTGCGACCAGCCCATATTGTCGGCGATGGTCTGGATGTTTTGCCGCAACGGGTGATCGGGCGGGAAAAAGCGGATGAACTGGTCATCAAAGGTGGTGCGCAAGAGCCCTGCCACCGCCACGACCGAAGCCAGCCCGACAAGCAGCCCCCAGGTCAGCGGTCCTTTGGCCCAGGCCAGGGTGAACATCCGCGAAAGGTCGCGCATTTGCTGGTCGCGGATTTTCATCTCGCCGCAGCCGAGGGCCAGCGCTACGGGGGTGACAAACAGCACCAGCGCCAGCGAGAACACCAGCCCGATGGCCACAAGGTTGCCCATGGCCTGAAAGGCGGGCGCGTCGGCCCAGTTGAGCGAAAGGAACCCCACCGCCGTGGTGGCATGGGCCAGAATAACGGGCACCGCCAGCTTGCGGAAGCTGGCCTGAATGAGGGCATCGCGTTTCTGGAAGGGCAGGTTGCGCTGGCGGGTGCCGATGGAATGGACGATATGGATCAGCGAGGCCACGGTCAGGGTCATGATGATCGAGAAAGAGGAGACGGCGGCGGTGGCGAACACATGCCCGCTCCAGCCCGCCAGCCCCGTGGTCAGCACCACCGAGCTTACCCCGATACCCAGCGCAACCGCCGTGATTCGCAGGTTGCGAAAGGCGATAAACAGCATGATGAAGTTGACCACCAGCGTCAGCGGGAACAGGTATTTGCGGTCAAAGGACAACCCGTCGCGCAGGGCTTCTCCCATGGAAACCGAACCGGTAAAGGCCACGTCGACATCGGGAAATTCGGCCCGCATATGGTCCACCAGCGCCTTTTGCTCGCCATAGGCCCGCTGCAATCCGGCATCTGACGTGTCTTGCAGGTCCAGCTTAATTGAAATGATCGTGGCAGTGTGATCCGCGTTGAAGAACACTTTGCCAAGGGCGGCGCGCTCGTCGAGCAGCACCTCAACATCCTTGATCGGCGTCATTTCAATTGGGTAGCCCATGGCGGGTAACAGGCTGGAAACACTGGTAAAACTTGTCATATTCGTGAGCGCAAATTCACTATCCGGATTGTCCAGAATGTAGAAAAGCGCCCGCTCGGCCTTAAGCAATAGCGGCAGGTCTTCACGGCTTTTGACGGCAAGCAGCATCAGGGTCTGGTTCGTTTCGCCAAAGGCCGCGTTTTGTCGCTCGAGTTTTTGCCGGTAGGTATTGCCGGGGCCAAAAAGCAAAAACGGGTCATTGGAGGTTTTGACGTCGGTTACCCCGTAACCCACAAAGCCGATCAGCAAGACCGTGAGGGCCAGAACCGGCTTTTGGTGGGCAAAGAACCACCTTTGCCAACGGAATATGCCGCGCAATATCCTAAACCAGACGCCCACCGTCACTCCTGTTTATTCGATGTGTTCAACCTGATTACGCAATCCGTACGGGCGGTTAAAGCGGTTTTTGGTAAAATGGTCCAAAATCAGGTAATTGTTACAAAAAAAGCCAATAAATTGACCAGAAACCGGCTGGTCTGACTTTGTGCGCACGCTGGTGGGTTTGAAAGATTATTAACGTGGTCGCGCGGTTTTTACCGATTGAACGCTTGACCATGGGGCACAAACTGCTAGGAAACACATGGCCCTGCGGTGTGGCGGATTGTCTCGCCGTATAAATTCCAGCATTGGCGCGCCCGCGCCCTAAAGGAAAGTCTCCGGCCATGGTGTCTCGCGTTATCCCTGTTAACCCCTTCGATCTGGTGATCTTTGGTGCCACCGGCGACCTGTCGCGCCGCAAGCTGCTGCCCGCGCTGTTCCGCCGGATGCTCGATGGGCAAATGCCGATTGAGGCGCGTATCATCGGGGTGGCCCGCAGCAAAATGAGCGGCAAGGACTTTCAGGGCTTCGTGCGCGAGGCGCTGGCTGAGTTCGAGCCGGAAGCCGCCAAAGCCCCCGAAGTGCTGGAGGCGTTTCTGGCCGCGCTCGATTATCTGGCGGTGGACGTCAAGGGTGATGCTGGCTGGGCGGCGCTGGGCAAAAAGCTGCGCCCCGATGTGGTGCGGGCGTTTTACCTCTCCGTTGGTCCGAGCCTGTTTGGCGAGATTGCCACGCGGCTGAGCCGCCACGGCATTGCCACCCCCGACAGCCGGATTGTGGTGGAAAAGCCGCTGGGGCATGACCGGGCCTCGGCGGAGGCGCTGAACGCGCAGTTGGGCAAGTGTTTTGCCGAGCGGCAGGTCTACCGGATCGACCATTATCTGGGCAAGGAAACCGTGCAAAACCTGATGGCCCTGCGCTTTGCCAATGCGCTGTTCGAGCCGCTGTGGAACAGCCACTACATCGACCATGTGCAAATCACCGTGGCCGAGAGCATCGGGGTGGAGGGGCGCGGGGCCTATTATGACCATTCCGGCGCCCTGCGTGACATGGTGCAAAACCACATAATGCAGCTCTTGTGCCTCACCGCCATGGAGCCCCCCGCCAAGTTCAACGCCGATTTCGTGCGCGATGAAAAGCTGAAGGTTATCAGAGCGCTGGAGCCGCTCAGGCCCGAGGACAGCGTGCGCGGGCAGTATCGCGCGGGGGGCGGTGGGGCGTCCTATCTGGAGCATGTCGGGAACCCCGAGAGCCACACCGAAAGCTTTGTGGCCCTCAAGGTCGCGGTGGATAACTGGCGCTGGGCGGGGGTGCCGTTTTACCTGCGCACCGGCAAGCGCCTGCGGGCGCGGATGTCTGAAATCGTGGTGGTGTTCAAGCGTCCGCCCCATGCGATCTTTCCCGAAATGGCCACGCAAGCGCCCAATGAGCTGGTGATCCGGTTGCAGCCGGACGAGGGAATCACCCTGCATATGACCATCAAGGAGCCCGGGCCGGGGGGGATGCGCCTAACCGAAGTGCCCCTTGACATGAGCTTTGCCGAGGCGCTGGGCGAGGGCCACCGCGCGCCGGATGCTTACGAGCGCCTGCTGATGGATGTGATCCGCGGTGACCAGACGTTGTTCATGCGCGGCGACGAGCTGGAAGAGGCCTGGGGCTGGGTCGACCCGCTGGAAGCGGCGTGGGAAGAGAGCAATGAAAAACCAAAGCCCTATGACGCGGGCGGCTCGGGGCCGGAAGATGCGCTGGCGCTCCTGCACCGCGACGGGCGCAAATGGCGGGAGATTGAAAGCTGATGCCAGATTTGATGCAATACCCCGACAGGGAGGTGCTGGCGATTGATTTGGCCGAACTGGTGGCCGACCAACTGGCGGATGCGATCGGGGCGCGCGGGGCGGCGAGCCTCGCGGTGCCCGGCGGCACCACGCCCGCGCGGTTTTTGCGGGCGCTTTCGGCACAGGATATTGATTGGGACAAGGTGAGCGTGATGCTGACCGACGAGCGCTTCGTGGATGAAAGCTCCGAGCGCTCCAACACGCGGTTGCTGAAAGAAACCCTGCTGCAAGGCAAGGCCGCAGCGGCGCGGCTGGTGCCGATGGCCCCCCAAA
>JALWPC010000140.1 GCA_026995265.1 Paracoccaceae bacterium | reverse complement strand
TCATTACCTTCTGTTTCTACTAGGAGATTTACTCCTTCTCTCATATACTCTACTATAGCACCTTCTTCTTCATCATACATCTAATCTCTCCTTTCTCTCTTGGTATATATGTAGACTTCTGACATTAACTAATTATATAAATACTATCATACACCTCCTTTAAATCTAAATCATTTACATAAGGTATTTCTATCTTCCCTTCAGGGTCTAGCTCCTCTTGAAACAACTTTAAAGGGTCTGCTTCCATAACCCTAACATATCCCTCTTTGTATAGGTTTGTTACTAATTGACCATCATTAGGATGAACTAAGAAACAGTCATGTATAGTACCAATATCTTTACCTATATGGTCTACTATATACATAAGTACAGTAGCATCTATTGAATGAATAAAGTTAGCTGCAATACTAGATAATTGCTTACTCCTTTTAATCCCTTCTTCAGGCATCTTAAAACTTAGAGTACCTAATATAGTTTTAACTCTATGTTCTTTAATCTTACCTACTGGTTGTAATACAGGTAACTCATATATAGGGGTATGCCATAAAGCTCTATCTTTAAGCTCACCTGCTACAGCCTTTAAGTATTCTTGACCAGCTCTAGCACCTTTTACTATTTCAAATATAGCCTCATATGTTAAGAATGTCCAGAGATAATTAACTACCCATTCATCTCCTTTCCAGAAGTCTTTACCTTGTAGCTTCATATCTTCCATTACATCCCAGTTCTGCATCTTCATACCTCTAAGAGTAACACTATAAGGTATCTAAGGAACGGTCATTACATTACGCTTAACCATAGCTCTTGTAACTCCCGTTCCTTTTATCCTCCTTTTAATTCTCTTCATTTAACACCTCCTGATAGTGTAATAGCCTATGACAATTACTACATAATACTATGCATTTGTCAAGCTCCTTCTTAATCTTTTCTTCAGTATGACGGACCATACTAGATACCTCATATTCTTTAGTTGATGGGTCTCTATGATGAAAATCAAATGGAGCCCAATATTCTGAGACATACTCACATATCTCACATTTCTTTTCTCTATACTTGTCTAATATACTGTAGTATCTAATCTTTCTTTTATGATGTGCCTTCCTGTTATATCTCTTAGTTTTTTCTAAGGACCTACGCCTTTTCCTTTCCCTTAAATTTTTACAGTCTTTACATAAGTGATGTCTCCCATCTCTCTTACTACTGTTTACTGGAAAGTCCTCAATAGGAAATTCCTTCTTACAGTCATAACACTTCTTAATCTTCATACCATTCTTCTCCATCTTGTAATTCATAATCATCAGGTACTTCAACAATCTCAAACTTCGGGGCTAAACTTTCAGCTTCTACCTTAGTAGTTACTGTTCTCTCCTTGCCTTCTTTATCCATAAATACTATGATAGGTGGATATTTACCTTCTGTTAGTTTCTTATTAACTAAGTCTGCTACTTCTTGATATAAGTCACTTCTCTCTGTACCTATAACACAAGTAGCTTTAGCACCTGTTCTATCTCTTAGTAATCCACTATACATCTGTATACCTGAATTTACAGCATCTAGTTGTATAGGTAGGTGTACTGGTTTACCATCTATATAATCTTTATAGGCAAAACAAGCAGCTAAGAACTCATAAGGGCTATCTGCTTCAGTCCAATAGCCTAGTTTATCTAGGGGCATACCTCCTGTAGTAAGTATACTCAATCTATTAGCATCAAACCATTTAATTCTATCTTCATATGGTTCTTTATCTA
>JALWPC010000139.1 GCA_026995265.1 Paracoccaceae bacterium | reverse complement strand
TAGCCCCCCATCACCAGCCCGCCGACCTCTTCCTTGTAATAGGTCAGGCGGTCCGGGTCGCGCAAGGTCGGCAGGTCGCGCGGCATACCCGCGATTGGCTCGGTCACCATATACTGGTGCTCCATGCTCACCAGCGGCACGTTGACCCCCAGCTTCGCGGCGAAATTCCGTGTCCACTGCCCGCCGCACAGCACCACCTTTTCGCAGGCAATTACGCCCTCGGCAGTGCGCACACCCTTAATCACGCCGCCCTCCAGCACCACCTCCAGCACCTCGCAATCCTCGGCAATCACTGCCCCCGCCATGCGCGCGCCCTTGGCCAGCGACAGGGTGATGTCCGAGGGGTTCGCCTGCCCGTCGGTGGGCATGAACGCCGCGCCGACCACATCGGAAATATCCATCAGCGGCCACAGGTCCAGCGCCTCGCGCGGCGTTAATAGCTGCATCTCCAGCCCAAAGGAATGCGCCGTGGTCGCCTGCCGCTGCACCTCCTCCCAGCGCTCCCCGTTGCAGGCCAGCCGCAGGCCTCCGTTCATCTTCCAGCCCGTCGCCTGGCCGGTCTCTGCTTCCAGCTTGTCATACAGGCTCACCGAATAACCCAGAAGCTCGGTGATATTGGCATTGCTGCGCAACTGCCCCACCAGCCCTGCCGCGTGAAACGTGGTGCCAGAGGTGAGCTTTTTGCGCTCCAGCAGCAGCACCTCTTCCCCCATATGGGCCAAGTGGTAGGCGGTGGAACAGCCGACAATACCGCCGCCGATAATGATGGTTTTTGCGCTTCGGGGAAGGGGAGACATTCGCGGGCCTTTGCAATTAGGGAATGGCCAAGGATTTCCACCACCGCCGCCAAAATGCAACCGCTTTCTGTAATTGCCTTGGGTTGCACGGCCTGCCAGATGCTCGCGAATACCCCGTAAAACAAAGGCGCGACGGCAAATAGTGTCGCTAACAGACCATTATTTGACGGTTTCGGGTTCCCAGAGGGGCTTCGGGCTGTTAGGCTTCGGAGCATGAATTGGCGTTCCGCCACATATCACCCGGACCGGACCTCAAGATCCGGAAGAGCTGGCACCCGTCTTCTGGCCGCAAAACCGCGCCCTTATGGCCGCCGCTTTTAACGAATATCATCCAACGGAGAGAGATTATGAAGAAATTATTTGCCGCAACGGCAATCGCAACCCTCGGCATGACGGGCACGGCATTCGCTGGCCAGTGTGGCGATGTCACCATGGCCGAATTCAATTGGGCCTCGGGCGAGCTGATCGCCAATGTGGACAAAATCATCCTCGAGGAAGGCTATGGCTGTAACGTGGAGCTGATCGTCGGCGGCACCTCGGCCATTTTCGCCTCGATGGACGGCAAGGGCGAGCCTATGGTTGCCGGTGAGCAATGGGTGAACGGCGTGCGCGACCTTGTGGACGCGGCGCTGGAAGCGGGCCGCCTGCACGCGGTCAACATGGGCCCGATCACCGGCCTGGGCGAGGGCTGGTGGATACCCCCCTACACCGCCGAAGCCCACCCCGAATTGAAAACCGTGCTGGATGTGATCGAGCATCCGGAGCTGTTCCCCTCGGCTGAGGACCCCTCAAAAGGGGCCTTTGTGGGCTGCCCCGCGGGCTGGGGCTGCCAGCAGGTGAATATCAGCCTGTTTGAAGCCTTTGACATGGCAAATAAAGGCTGGGTGCTGGTGGACCCGGGTTCGGCGGCCGGGCTTGACGGCTCCATCGCCAAGGCCAACGAGCGCGGCGAAAACTGGTTTGGTTATTACTGGTCGCCCACCTCGATCATCGGCAAATACAACATGCAGCCGGTGCCCTTCGGGGTTGATTATGCCGGTGACGACTACTGGAAAAACTGCGTCACCAAGCCCGATTGCGAGCACACCACCCCCACCTCCTGGGTGAAATCCGAGGTGTTTACGCTGGTCACCGACGAGTTCTACAAGAACGGCGGCGCGATCAACGACTATCTGGCCGCGCGGGTCTTCCCCGGCCCCGTCATGGGGGCGATGTTGGTATATATGGCAGACCAGCAGGCCGAGGGTGAAGACGCCGCCATTGAGTTCCTGACCCGTTATCCGGATGTCTGGACTCAGTGGGTTTCGCCGGAAGTGGCCGACAAGGTAAAGGCTGCCCTCTAAGCCACACACTTAAAACCAAAGCCCGCCAATAACCTGGCGGGCTTTTTTAACCTGTTACACGAGGGCCGGACCATGAGCCTGTTTACCGAATTTCCCGACATGAGCCGCAGCGAGTTGCGCGATTTCAAGAAGGCGATTGACGGGGCGTTCAAGGATTTCATTCACGCTTACGGGCAAGGGATTGAAGATTTCTTCAAGCCGCTGCTTTATTTCCTGAAATGGTTTGAAAACCTGCTTGTGGGCACCCCGTGGCCGATAATGCTGGCCATTGTCGCGGCGCTGGTGTGGTTTGGCTCGCGCAGCCTGTGGCTGGTGCTGGGCACCGTGGCCTCCATGCTGCTGATCGGATATCTGGGCATGTGGGAAAACATGATGTATACGCTGGCGCTCACCACCGTGGCGACGCTGATCTGCATTATTCTGGGCATTCCGGTGGGGATTCTGATGGCCAAATCCAACCGGATGCAGGCCATTATCACCCCCATTCTGGACATCATGCAAACCATCCCCGCCTTTGTTTACCTGATCCCGATCGTGATCATGCTGGGCATCGGCCTTGTCCCCGGGCTGATTGCGGTGATCATCTATGCGGTGCCGCCGATCATCCGGCTGACCAACCTTGGCATCCGGCTGGTGGACCCGGACATTCTGGAAGCCGCCGACGCCTTCGGGGCCTCGCCCGGGCAAAAGCTGTGGACGGTGCAAATGCCGCTGGCCCTGCCCAACATATTTGCGGGGGTCAACCAAACCATTATGATGGCGCTGGCCATGGTGGTGGTCGCCTCGCTTCTGGGCGTGCACGGGCTGGGGCTTGAGGTGCTCAAAGCGGTGAATAACCAGTATATCACCCTTGGCTTCATGAACGGGCTGGCGATTGTCGCCATTGCCATTATTTTTGACCGCACCTCGCAAAGGTTCGGCAAGCGCCTGCAAAAGCATTCCGAGGTGATCCATGGCTAGCCACGGCATCGAAATCAAAAACCTGTTCAAGATCTTCGGTCCGCGGGGAAAGAAATATATCGACGCGGTGATGGGGGGCATGTCCAAAACCGAACTCAACGAGAAACACGGCCATGTTCTGGGGCTGAAAGACATCAACATTTCCATGCCGGCGGGGCAAATTCAGGTGGTGATGGGCCTGTCGGGCTCTGGCAAATCCACCCTGATCCGCCACATTAACCGTTTGATCGAGCCGACAACCGGCAGCGTGGTGTATGAGGGGCAGGACGTTTGCCAGATGTCCAAAAGCCAGCTACAGGCGTTTCGCCGCCACAAAACCGCCATGGTGTTCCAGAAATTCGCCCTGCTGCCGCACCGCACCGTGCTGGGCAACACCGTTTACGGGTTGGAAGTTCAGGGTATCGGCAAGGACGAGGCGAAAAGGCGCGCCCGCAGATGGATTGACCGCGTCGGCCTTACCGGCTTTGAGGACCACTACCCAAACCAGCTTTCCGGCGGGATGCAACAGCGGGTGGGCCTGGCCCGCGCGCTGACCAATGATGCCGATATTCTGCTGATGGACGAGGCCTTCTCGGCGCTCGACCCGCTGATTCGCACCGATATGCAAACGGTTCTGCTCGACATTCAGGAAGAGCTCAAAAAAACCATCGTGTTTATCACCCATGACCTCGACGAGGCTCTGCGGCTGGGGGACCGAATCGCCATTCTGCGCGATGGCGAGGTGGTGCAACAGGGCACGGGGCAGGAGATTGTTCTGAAGCCTGCTGACGCCTATATTGCTGATTTCATTAAAGAAGTTAACAGAGGGCGGGTGATTTCCGTTGGCACTATTATGGAGCCTACACCCATAGAAGGCGATGTAATTGTCGAGCTGAAGCCGGAAGACATGCTGGAAGTTGCGGCGCAGGTCATGGCGCAACAGGAGGAAATCCGCGCAAATGTACGTGACAATACCGGAAAGCTGATTGGATCGCTGCGGTTAAAGGCGGTCGTTGATGCGATGGTTACGGCGGCAACCCACTAATTCACCCTTGTTTTTAAGGAAAAAAGAGATATATGAAAAGCCTGTGACAAATCGAATTAACATTTTCAGGGTTTTTCCGGCAGACCCCTAGCGAAAAGTCAATTTTTCTGGTATGTTATGAAGCAGTTATATAAATATTGTCTTTTATTCCGTGGCAATGTGAACACTTTCATACAAACTTCCGGTTTTATGCCACACCCATTCGAATTGCCTTTCTGAGGATCAAGAAGATGAAACTGACGCTCTTGCATAATTTCCGTAAGGATGAACAAGGCGGGATTCTGGCCTTTTATCTGGTTATGTTCATGGTCATGATGATTGGCGGCGGTATGGCTATCGATTTCATGCGGCATGAGATCAAGCGGGAAGCCATGCAGGATGCGCTCGACCGTGGTGTTTTGGCCGCTGCCGGAAATGCGCAAACCGCCGGGGCGGCGACTGCGGCAGAAATAGCAGCTGCTGAAGCCGCAGCGGTCTCTACGGTGCGGTCCTATGTTTCTCTTGCCGGGTTTAATCCCGATACCGCTGGTGTGACCGTCCAGCCCAGCATTTCGGCACTGGCCCAACGGGTTGACGCGAGCGCGAATTTCAGCTTGGATACCTATTTCCTGAGGCTTACAGGGATAGATATTCTGAACGGTGCCGCAATTGCCGGTGCGGCTGTTTCATTTTCCAACATTGAAATGTCACTTGTGCTGGACGTATCCGGCTCAATGGATTTTGACGTTTATGATTCTAGCGGAACCCTGATCGGGCGGCGCATAGACCTGTTGCAATCGGCTGCCAACCAGTTTGCGGACACGCTTTTGTCTGGCGATCGTCCAAGATACACCTCTATTTCGGTGGTTCCTTATTCGGGCCAGGTGGCTCTTCCCAACTATCTTGCGGATGAATACGTTAATTTTGGCCGGTGGAACCCATGGCACAATTATTCCAATTGCATGAAATTTAACGCCTCGGACTATACCACAACCGCCTTCGGCCGCCTGGAAGGGCGCTATCAATACGAGCATTTCAACGTATCAGCCGGGCGCGGCGGCGGGCGGCCCTCGGCCAAGGTGCCGTGGTGCCCCGATTCCACTGCGCAGGTTGTGCCGCTCATCAACGACCTCCAGAGGCTCAAATCCGTGATCAACAATTTGACTCCGCAAGGTGCGACCAATACATGGACCGGCATTAAGTGGGGCACGGCATTGCTTGATAGCTCCACCCAGCCGATTGTGTCTCACCTGACCACACGGTGCCCCGGCGGCACCTGCATTGTTGACCCGACTTTTTCAAGCCGTCCGGCACCTTATAGTGACCCCACAACACTAAAATTCATGGTGGTAATGTCTGATGGTGCGAACACCTCCGAATTGCTGGTGCCCCATAAAATTTACAATGTTTGGCATACCTATTCGGCCTATACGCAAAAGAACGCTGATTATTGGGACCAGTATTATGCAGATGGTGCGATAACGGATTCAAACGGGAATTATCTGCCCAACGTGGTGCGCACCTCCGGTGATGAGGGCGATGTCCGTATGCAGAATATCTGCACGGCTGCCAAAAACGCCGGCATTACCATTTTCACCATTGGCACAGATATTGACCCGAATTCCAACGCCTATACGCAAATGCTGAATTGTGCCTCGACCCCGGGGCATTTTTATGCCGTCGGTGCTGCTGACCTTGGGGCCGCTTTTGCGAGTATTGCCAATACCATCCAGAAACTGCGTCTCGTGAACTAATGAAATTTACGCGAAAATCAATCAACCTGCTTAAGCGCTTTGCCAGGGATGAAGAGGCAAGCGCGACCATCGAATTCGTTATTCTGGTGCCGGTGGTTATGTGGGTGGTGTTCTCTGTGATCGAATCCGGATGGCTGGCCACAGAGCAAACCATGCTGAACCGCGGGCTGAACCTGGCGGTCAGGGATCTTCGGCTCGGGCGCCGCAACAACCCTACGCCGGCGCAAATCAAGCAGGATATTTGCGACTATGCAGGTATTTTGCGCAATTGCATGTCCTACCTTACACTGGAGCTTGTCAAACTGGGCAACCCCATCGGAGGGAACGCGGCGGTGTGTGTTGACCGTTCAACAACCGTCAACCCCGTGGTCACCTTTAATCCCGGTTCGCATGCGGAGCAGGATATCATGATAGCGCGGGTGTGCTATCTGGTGGACCCGCTCATCCCCGGGGCCGGTTTTGGCGCTGCCCTGCCGAAAGATCCAACCGGTGCTTACCACATGGTGGCGTTTTCCGCTTTTGTAAACGAGCCGGGGAACTAGGATGCGGCATTACTTTTCCTCTCTGATTGTCCGTTTCAAAGACGATGAATCTGCAAATCTCACCGTTGAGTTTGTTATGATTTTTCCGGTTTTGATGACGTGGTTTCTGGGCAGTATCATTTTCTTTGACGCCTATAATTCCAAGGCAACTGCGCAGCGCACTGCCCACACTCTGGCTGACCTGATTTCGCGGCAAACAACGGTGGACAATGGCTTTATTGACTCACTGCTCGCAGTTCAAAACCGTATGACCCCCCGTAGAAATGTTGGCGTGGTCCGTGTGACCTCCATTCAAAAAGATGCGGCGACGGGCGACCTTCAACTGCTCTGGACATACAACACAGACGGCGGAGCAACCCCGCTAACCTTGGCCAATATCCCCCTGGCGTCGATCCCGACCATGCAAAATGGCGAGTCCATTCTTCTGGTCGATACGCGCGTTCCGTTTACACCGATTGCAGACTGGGTCGGTTTCACCGCGACAGAGTGGACAAACAGGGTCCCCGTGGCCCCCCGTTTTGTAGAGCCGCTGCCAAACACCGATTTTCCGTAATCTGGTAGGCCCGGTAGGACTCGAACCTACGACAAAAGCGTTATGAGCGCTCTGCTCTAACCAACTGAGCTACGGGCCCGCCTTGGGGTTATCTATCGCTGCAAAAAGCAATGGTCAACCACTCAATGGGTGGTTTCTTTTTGCGCCAAGCTGCGCTAAAGCTCACCCCAAACTTTGCAGCAGAGGATGACCGACATGGCGCACCCCGAAAACGGCCTGACCTATGCCGATGCAGGCGTGGACATCGCGGCGGGGAACGCCCTGGTGGACCGGATCAAACCCGCCGCCGCCGCCACCAAACGC
>JALWPC010000138.1 GCA_026995265.1 Paracoccaceae bacterium | reverse complement strand
TCTTCCTGAAACCGCACCAGATGGACCATACCGCTTTTAACAAGATAAAACCGGCTCACGGCTTCCTCCATATCCACCACCATTTCCTTGGCTGCAAATCCAAGGGTGCGGTGGGGGATGGGTGTCAGAAAATCTACAAAATCCTCTCGCATGATAGGTATCATGTTCCTGCCCGCGGCAATGTGCAAGAAAGAAATGCAACGTAACCAAAAGGAAACCGAAATGTTGAAAACACTACTTATATGCAGCGCGCTCGTTACGCCTGCACTAACCACACCAGCGCTTGCGCAAATGCAGCATACAGACGGGATGCAGCACACTGGCGGCATGGCCGGTATGAACATGGATGATATGCAGGGCAACCCCGGCATGGATATGTCTGGTATGGTCGATGGCACGGCTGATGCAGACATGATGGCCAGGTTGCAGGCCATGATGGGCAAGTTCGCGATGCAGCAAATGATGGGTCAGATGATGATGGACCAAATGGGCGGCATGGATCACGCCGCCAAGATGGGCGGCGCACAGGCACAGCCGCAGGGCGTTGGTGGCTCGCCCCTCAGCGAGCCCGGGCAATCGGCCTTTGCCGCCATTGCCGAAGTGGTGGCCGTGCTCAAGGCCGACCCGAACACCGACTGGTCGAAAGTCAATATCGACGCCCTGCGCAACCATCTGCGCGATATGGACATCGTCACCATCGACTCTACCGTTGTCTCCACCGAGGTTGAAGGCGGCCTGCGCTTTGACGTGACCGGCGCAGGCGAGGTTACCAATGCCATTCGCCGCATGGCCACCGCCCATGCCGGCATGATGGACGGGGTAGACGGCTGGGCCTACACCACCGAAGACATCGCAGGTGGTGCGGCAATGACAGTGATCGTGCCCGAGGGCGACCTTGCCAAGCTCAAGGGCCTTGGCTTTTACGGCATTATGGCCTCGGGCATGCACCATCAGCCCCACCACTGGATGATGGCCACCGGTGGCCACCCCCACGGTTAGGCGTAGCTGACGATCTCGTATTCGATTTCGTCATGGTCGTGGAAATAAAACCGGCGGCCCGGCTCGTAATCACCATGATTTGAAGTCTTGAGGCCCGCGGCCAGCACGCGGGCCTCGATCGCATCCAGATCATCCACCACCAGCGCCACGTGGTTAAGGCCGCCGCAAATATCATAGCTGACCCCGTTACGCTCGGTTGTCTTGGGCGGGGTGTAGAAGGCGATGTAGTCCTCTTCGTCTCCCACATGCACGGTGTAACCGCCGTTTATCGCCTCCCCTTCCCAGCGGATTTTCCAGCCAAAAAGTGTGTCCATCAGCGCGGCCGAGCGCTTGGGGTCGGTCACTGTTATGTTTACATGTTCAAGTCTTGCCATTCTCGCGTCCTTTCAAATTGCCCGCTCTTGACGGGATGATTTTGGTAGCGTAATTCCTAAAGCTAACTTGAGGTCAAAGGATTAATATGCAAAAGACGATTTCCATCGGCGCACTGGCGCGACGCACGGGGGTGGCGGTTTCGGCGCTGCGGTTTTACGAGGAAAAGGGGTTGGTCTTTCCCGAGCGCAATGCCGGTGGGCAACGGCGGTTCCTGAGGGCCGACATCCGACGGGTAAGCTTTATCCTGATCGCTCAGAAATTCGGCTTCACCCTGCCGCAAATCGCCCAAATCCTCAGCACCCTGCCCGAGCGGCGCACCCCGACAAAAGCCGACTGGGCGGCGATAAGCGCCGATTTCCGCGCGGTGCTGGATGCAAAAATCGAAACCCTGA
>JALWPC010000137.1 GCA_026995265.1 Paracoccaceae bacterium | reverse complement strand
CGGGCAACGCCTTCATCCTGAAGCCCTCCGAGCGCAACCCGACCGTGCCGATTATGCTGGCTGAAATCTTTGAGGAAGCGGGCCTGCCCAAGGGCATTTTGCAGGTGTTGAACGGTGACAAAGAGGCGGTGGATGCGATTATCGCCCATCCGACCATCCAGTCCATCGGCTTTGTCGGCTCCACCCCGATTGCTGAATATATCTATGGCAACGGCTGTGCGGCGGGCAAGCGGGTGCAGGCTTTTGGCGGCGCGAAAAACCACGCCATTATCATGCCGGATGCGGATATGGACCAGGTGGTGGATGCGCTTATCGGCGCGGGCTACGGGGCGGCGGGCGAGCGCTGCATGGCAATCTCGGTGGCGGTGCCGGTGGGCCAGGATACCGCCGACCGCCTGATCGCGGCCCTGACCCCGCGGGTAGAAAGCCTGAAGATCGGGCCTTATACCTCGGAAGAGGATGTGGATTTCGGGCCGGTGATCACCCCGGAAGCCAAGCGCAAAATCCTCGGGCTGGTGGACTCGGGCGTCGAGCAGGGCGCAAAGCTGGTGGTCGACGGGCGTAATTTCAGCCTGCAGGGCTATGAAAACGGCAATTTCGTGGGGGCCTGCCTGTTTGACAACGTCACCACCGATATGGACATCTACAAGACCGAAATCTTCGGGCCGGTGCTTTCCACCGTGCGCGCCGAGACCTACGAAGAGGCGCTCGGGCTGGCGATGGACCACGAATACGGCAACGGCGCGGCGATATTCACCCGTGATGGCGACACCGCGCGCGACTTCGCCAGCCGGATCAATATCGGCATGGTGGGCATCAATGTGCCTATTCCGGTGCCGCTGGCCTATCACACCTTTGGCGGCTGGAAAAAGTCGGCCTTTGGCGATTTGAACCAGCACGGGCCGGATGCGTTCAAGTTCTATACGCGCACCAAAACCGTGACCTCGCGCTGGCCCACAGGGCTCAAGGAAGGCGCGAACTTCAGCATTCCGACGATGGAATAAAGGTGGTGGCGGGCTGAAGCCCGCCCTACATTGCGTTTAACCGTAGGGCGGGCTTCAGCCCGCCACGCCGACAAAAGCCCCGCCTTGTGCGGGGCTTTTCATGTCATAGCGGCAACGCCGTGGTTTTGAACACCGTCCGCAGGGCAAAGCTGCTTTGCATCTGCGCCACCCCGGGCAGGCGCGCCAGATATTGCCGGTGGATACGGGCGAAATCGTCGGTATCCCGCGCCACCACCTTGAGCAGATAATCTGCCGCGCCCGCCATCAGGTGGCATTCCAGCACGTCCGGGATCAGCGCCACTTGCCGCTCGAAAGCCTGCAGAATCTCGTCTGCCTGCCCCTTCAGGGTGATCTCCACAAACACCGTGGCGCGGCGGTCCACCGCGCGCGGGTTCAGCAAAGCCACGTAATTGCGGATCACCCCCTCGCGCTCCAGCCGCTGCACCCGCCGGTGGCAGGCCGAAGGGGAAAGCGCCACGCTCTCGGCCAGCTCGGCATTCGACATCCGCCCGTCTTTCTGCAAAGCTTTCAAAAGCTTGATGTCCAGCGCATCCATTCTCGACATTGCAAGAATCCCCCCTTTAAGTGCCATTTTGTCGCAGGGTATGGCATGTTTCGCATAACACGCAACAGATATTTGCAAAGCAATTCGGATATGGGGGGCGTTTAAGGGATTTATGACATCAACAAGGCCCAAAGGAGATTCTCGCATGTTGATCGGTTGCCCCAAGGAAATCAAAAATCAGGAATATCGGATCGGGATCACCCCCGCCGCGGCACAGGAGGCCGTGCATCATGGCCACAAGGTGATTATTCAAACGGGTGGCGGCGTGGGGGCGGGTTTTTCAGACGCCGATTATATCGCCGCCGGTGCCGAGATTGTCGCCACCGCTGAAGAGATTTTTGCCACTGCCGACATGGTGGTGAAGGTGAAGGAACCCCAGGCCAATGAACGCGCCCAACTCCGCGAAGGGCAGATTTTGTTCACCTATCTGCACCTCGCCGCCGACCGCGCCCAAACCGAGGACCTGCTGAAAAGCGGCGTTACCGCCATTGCCTACGAAACGGTGACAGACCGCAACGGCGCCCTCCCACTTCTGGCTCCCATGTCCGAGGTCGCAGGCCGCCTTGCCCCGCAGGTGGGCGCGTGGACGCTGCAAAAAGCCAATGGCGGCAGGGGGGTGCTGATGGGCGGTGTTCCCGGCGTGGAACCTGCCAAGGTTGCCGTGATCGGCGGCGGGGTGGTGGGCACCCATGCGGCGCGGATCGCGGCGGGCATGGGGGCGGATGTGACGGTGCTGGATATGTCCCTGCCACGTATGCGCTATCTGGATGACGTGTTCGGCGGGCTGTTCAAAACTCGCTATTCCTCCAAGGGCAACCTTGCCGAGCTGGTCGCCGAGGCCGATATGGTCATCGGCGCGGTGCTGATCCCCGGGGCGGCGGCCCCCAAGCTGGTGAGCCGCGCTATGCTCTCCACCATGAAGCCCGGCGCGGCGCTGGTGGATGTGGCCATCGACCAGGGCGGCTGTTTCGAGACCTCCCACGCCACCACCCATGATGACCCGATTTACGAGGTTGACGGCATCATGCACTATTGCGTGGCCAACATGCCCGGCGCGGTGGCCCGCACCTCCACATTGGCCCTTGGCAATGCCACTATGCCCTTCATGCTGGCACTGGCCGATAAAGGCTGGAAAAAGGCCTGCGAAGACGACGAACACCTGCTGCGCGGGCTTAACACCCACAAAGGCCACCTCACCTATGCCGCCGTTGGCAAGGCGCTGGAAATGGATGTGCTCAGCCCGAGGTTGGCGCTCAAAATGTAGGGCGGGCTTTTAGCCCGCCACCACAGGTGCGTGGGAAACCACGCACCTTACGCCTTGGCCTTCAACAGGTCACGAATATCGGCCAGAAGCTCTTCCTGCGTTGGCCCTTTGGGCTCTTCCGGTGCCGGTTCTTCCTCAGGCCCTTCGGCGGCGGCCTTGGCTTTGTTCACCGCTTTCACCATCATAAACACCACAAAGGCCACGATCAGGAAGTTGATCACCGCCATAAGAAACGAGCCATAGGCAAACACCGCCGCGCCCGCATCCTTGGCCTCGGCCAGCGAGGCATATTCCCCCTCGCCCAGCACCACAAACAGGTTGGTAAAATCAATGCCGCCGGTGAAAATACTGATGATCGGATTGATGAGGTCCGCCACCATGGATTTCACAATCGCCGTAAAGGCCGCACCGATGATAATCCCCACGGCCATGTCCATAACATTGCCCTTGGCAATGAAGTCTTTGAATTCTTTAAGCATTATATTAATCACTCCCTTGCTGACTTGCAGTTGCACGCCCGCCCCTGCATTCCACCGCGCAGTTTTGCCTGAAAATACTCAGTTTTCAAGCCATTCCCGAACGTCAGCTATGCGGCCGCGGGCAACCGGAACACGGCTGCCATCAACCAGTTCCAGGCATTTTCCGCCGTCTTGCACTCCCATTTTCACCACCGCCCAGCGGGGCACCCAATAGGAGCGGTGGGGCTGAATGCCGTTCTGGCAGTCCAGTTGCGCGGTCAAATCCGAAAGCCGCGCCCGGATCAGCTCTTCCCCGTCTTTGGTTTTGACCTTCACATAGTGGTCTTGCGCCGACACCGAAATCAGATCAGCACAGAAATAGGTTTTCCCCGCGATGGTCAGAGTTTCGCAGACGACGGGGGCATCCCGGTCTGTGTCGGCGGGGTTTGTAACAAAGGGTTTTCCGCTGATCGGCCGCACAAACGTCAGATAGAGGGTTTCCAGCACGAGGGTCAGCACAAGGTTGATCGGTAGTTTCTCGGTGGCGTGCTCAATGGACATTCCGCCACCAAAAACACCGGACATAAACAGCTCGACCCCATAGGTGGTCAGGGTTGCCGATGCAAAGCCGAGCAACGGGAATATCACAAAAAACCGACGGTACCGACGGGAAATATCAATACCGATTTCGCAGGCCAGATAATACCCCGTGAAGGTGATCAGGGTGATCAAAACGGTGTACACCACCAAAGCCACCATAGACACACGGGAGCCATAGCCCTGCAAATCCAGCGCGACAAGTGCAGAAATAATCAGGACCCAGAATATATACGTGTAGGAACTGAAAATAATGCCGCGCAATTCACGACGCGTGAAATACCGCTTGTTTCCGAATACGTCAAAATACGGCATTCCACGCCAATTCTCTTGTTCCATATTTCGGCCCTCGGTATCTTTCCCTTGGTATGTTAGCCACCGGAACATGGCGTGCCGCCGTAACGCTTTTGTATCGAGTGTTCGCGTTTTGAGTAACCTTCCGGGTTTTAGCATACTCTGGCCGCCGATTTTGTTCAAAATTCGGCGGCCAGTCAATTTTTTTTCGGTTGCAACAGCCAAAACCCAATTTTCCGGTTGAACAGGATCTGGCCTGCCGCGCGTTCAGGAGCGCAGTTCGCCGCCGGTGACCCTGGCCACCGAGGCCACTACTTTTGCCGAAATCGCCTCGATCTCCTTATCGGTCAGCGTTGCCGCTTTGGGTTGGATCCGCACCGAAATCGCCACCGATTTCTTGCCCTCCCCCATCTGCGCCTCGGCTTTGGGCCCGCTAAACACGTCAAACACGTTTACCGCTTCGATCAGCTTTTTATCGCCCCCCCTGGCGGCTTTCACCAGCTTTTCCACTTCGAGGTCGGCATCGACCACAAAGGCAAAATCACGCTCCACCGCCTGCAGGTCATGGGCCTGAAGTGCTGGCCGCGTTTTGCTTTTTGCCTTCTTGAGCGGCACGTTATCGGGGAAAATGGCAAAGCCAACCACGGTGCCCTTCACCCCCATGCCTTTCAGCACTTTCGGGTGCAACTCGCCAAAAACTGCGAGGGGGTTTTTCGGCCCGAGCGAGAGCACCGCCGAGCGCCCGGGGTGGAACCACTCGGGCGCAGTGCGCATCACCATCAGGTTGCCCACCGGCGCGCCAATGGCTGCCAGCGCCGCCTCTGCATCGCCCTTGGCGTCATAAATATCCACCGTCCGGCGGGTGCCAAAGGCGTTGCGCGGGGCCGTGGCCCCTACGCGGATACCGCAGGCCATGGTTTGCTGGTCCTCCGGCTCCGGCCCGTTAAAGCCCTGCCCGATTTCAAACAGCGCCATATCGGCCTCGCCCCGCGCCTGGTTACGGGCGGCGGCCATCAGCAGGCTGGGGAAAATATTGGGCCGCATATGGCTCATTTCCGAGGAAATCGGGTTGCTGATCTTCACCCCGTCGCCGCCGCCACCAAACAGCGCCGCCGATTTGGCGTCAATAAAGCTGTAGGTGACGCACTCGTTCAAGTGCAGCGCCAAGGCGCGGCGCAAGGTCATCAGCCGCTTTTGCTGCGGGGTCAGCACCGGCTTCATCACCCCCACCCCGGGGCGGGCCAGCGGCTTGCCCTCAAGCCTGGTCAGGCTGGCCACACGGGCGATTTCCTCCACAAGGTCCGCCTCGCCCTGCACATCGGGCCGCCAGCTCGGCACGGATACGTTCAGGTCATTCACCTCAAAGCCAAGGTCAGTGAGGATGCGGATCTGCTCGGCCTCGGCAATCTCCATGCCCACCAGCGACACCACGCGGGACGGGTCGAGCCGATAGCTCCGGCGGGTATCCGGCACCTCGCCCGCCACGACCATTTCCGACGCCTCCCCGCCGCAGAGGTCCAAAATCATCCGCGTGGCGAGGTCCAAGCCCTCCGGCGTAAAGGCCGGGTCCACCCCGCGCTCAAACCGATAGCGCGCATCGGAGTTGATCTTGAGCTTGCGCCCTGTCATGGCAATCGCAATCGGGTCCCAATAGGCGCTCTCGAGGAACACGTTCACCGTATCCTCCGAGCAGCCCGTGGCCGCCCCGCCCATAATCCCCGCGATGCTCTCGGGGCCGTTATCGTCGGAAATCACCATCATGCCCGCGCCCAGCGTGTAGGTGTTGTCATCCAGCGCGGTGAGGGTCTCGCCGCCCTCGGCATAATGCACCCGCAGATTGCCGGAAACCTTATCCGCATCAAACACATGCAGCGGGCGGTTCAGGTCATAGGTGAAGAAGTTGGTCACATCCACCAGCGCCGAAATCGGCCGCAGCCCGATGGCGCGCAGCCGGTCTTGCAGCCATTGCGGCGAGGGGCCGTTTTTTACGCCCCTGATCAGGCGGCCGGTGAACACGGGCGCGTCTTTCAGGGTATCTTCATCAATGCCGACATTTATCGGGCACGGGAACGCCCCTTCAATGCTGGCCGTGGGTGCAGGCTTCAGCACCCCAAGCCCGCGCGCCGCGAGGTCGCGCGCCACCCCGCGCACGCCCAGAGCATCGGGCCGGTTGGGCGTAATTGCAATGTCAATCACCGGATCGTTCCGGTCGAGATAATCGATAAACCGCGCACCAAGGGGGGCATCGGCGGGCAGGTCGATAATCCCGTCATGGTCATCGGAAATCAGCAATTCCCGCTCCGAGCACAGCATCCCGTTGCTCTCCACATCGCGGATTTTTCCGGCTTTCAGCGTCAGGTCAATGCCCGGCACATAGGCCCCGACAGGGGCAAAAACCCCGACAAGAGCCGTGCGCGCATTCGGCGCGCCACACACCACCTGCACCTCTTCGGTGCGCCCGCCCTCACCATCGGGATAGGTCTCCACCCGGCACAGGCGCAGCCGGTCAGCATTGGGGTGCTGCACCGCCTCGATCACGCGGCAAATCCGGAAGGCCCCGAGGGCCTCGGCGGGGTCCTCGACCCCCTCCACTTCCAGCCCAAGGTCAGTGAGCGCCTCGGTGATCTCGTCCAGGCTCGCCTCGGTGTCCAGATGGGTTTTCAGCCAGTTCAATGTGAATTTCATAACATGCCCCTTCGGTTTGGCCGCAAACTATGGGATGTGCGCGCAAATGAAAAGAGCCAAGGGCGGGAAAATCCGCTTCCCAAAGGGGCGATCCTCGGCTACATTAAACTGAACAACCATTCAGTTCACGAGGCCCCGATGGATTTCGCCCTTTCCGACGAACAACAGATGATTTTCGACATGGCCTATGACTTCGGCCAGGCCGAAATCGCGCCAAACGCGCGGCAGTGGGAGGCGGAGGGCACCATCCCCAAGGCCCTGTGGCCCGAAATCGCCGGTCTAGGCTTTGGCGGGCTTTACGTGAGCGAGGCTTATGGGGGCAGCGGGCTTTCGCGGCTGGATGCAACGCTGGTTTTTGAAGCCCTCGCCATGGCCTGCCCTGCGGTTGGCTCGTTTCTTTCCATCCACAACATGTGCGGCGGGATGATTGATAAATTCGGCTC
>JALWPC010000136.1 GCA_026995265.1 Paracoccaceae bacterium | reverse complement strand
AACCCGGATCTTGCAGGCCTCCACACGTTGGCACGCCCTGAAGGCCGACGACGCACCATAGCTGCCCGGCAGAGGGTCGTCGATAGTGATCTTAGAACCTGGATCATTAGGTTCTGGGTGCATTTCCGTGAAAAAGTATGCTTTTCTATACTCAATAATCACAACACGGAAATCGGAGCACCCAGATGGTTAACCCTAACGCAGCACGGGCCTTGAGCGCCACCCCCATCCACGAGGATTTCGACCTACACGGCGCCACACTGCACGGTGGCGCCGGACCCTGGCTCGACTACGCGCTCAAAGTGCGGCGCATTGGCGGTCTTGCCTCGGTGCGATTCGACAGACTCAAGGCTTCGAACGCCCGGTATAGCGGCGGTTTCGGGGTCACGCTACTCCTGCTGCTTAGGCCGTTGGGATTCATCCGCCCCCAGGACTTCGGTGCCATTGCGCGCGACCCGTACCTGGCCAAGAAGGTCGGCGCCGAACGGCTTCCCGACCCGGCCACCGTGCACCGCGCGCTGCACCGGCTGGAGCCGGAGGAGGTGAGAGCTGAACTTCGAGGGCTTCATCGCGACGTCCTCCGTCCGGCCTTGCTCGCCGGAGACCATGAGCCCTACGTGATCCTCGATGGAGACTCGACGGTCGAGGTCTGCTACGGCGAGCATACCGAAGGGGCGGCCGTCGGCTACAACCCCCAGGCACGCGGTCGTCGCAGCTATCGGCCGCTGCTGTTCACCGATGGCGTCCGCGACCTCGTACTCGGCGCATGGCTACGGCCGGGCAACGCCGGCGACAAAGCCGACCTGCTGGCCCATTACCGCGCAACACGCGACTGGCTCGCCGAGATCGGGCGTCCCATCAAGTTCGCCCGATTCGACAGGGGATTCTGCGGAGAAGACGTTTACTCCGCGCTCGAGGGGGATAGCGTTGGCTACGCCATCAAGAGCCGGGTTACTACCCGCATAGGAACTGCGCTGCAGAACGCCACATGGCGCGAGATCACCGACGACGACTGTGCGACCCAGATCCAGGTCACCGACGTTGAGGTGAAGCTCACTGGCTGGACGCGAACCCGCCGGGTGGTCGTGGTCCGCCTTCGTGACCGAGATTCCGTACAGTGCTCCCTCGGAGACTGGAGCTGGCGCTACGAGGCCGTCGTGACCAGCCTCGACTGGGTTCCAGAGGATGTATGGCGGTTCTACAACCGGCGGTGCCAGGCGGAGAATCTCATCAAGGAGCTGAAGCAGGGCTACGGCATCGACAAGCTCTCCACCGGCTCCTTCGGCGCCAACGACGCCGACCTCGTGCTCAAGTTCATCTCCTACAACCTCATGTGGTCGTTCCGCCACGAGGTGCTCCCACCCCAGTGGCGTCCCTTCACCATCCGGAGGCTCCGCATCCAGCTCCTGCGGATCCCCGGCGTGCTGGTGAGCCACTCGAATCGGCTCCGAGTACGGCTCGCAAGCTGGTACGCGTATGTCGAACAGTTCATCGCCATCCGTGGGCGGGTGGAGGAACTGTTCAGGCAGGCGCTAATAACATAAGCGATTGGTTCCGCTCGATGCACGGCGCCTCCAGGGAGGAGTGCGCCCCGCGGATTGCGAAAGCCTGCTTTCTTCGATGATCCGCCACTCCCTTTCCCGCAGAGGTGCCCAGCATGCCCCCTGACGATGAGCCCACATGGTAGCCGACGCTCCAGAATACTCGCAGACCGGCCAGCCAGACGGTAGCGACCCTGGAGCAGGGGCCCCGGTCCTCATGCCTGCAAGATTCGGGTT
>JALWPC010000135.1 GCA_026995265.1 Paracoccaceae bacterium | reverse complement strand
CCTTATGCTAGAACTTGTTCTACTATCCTAGGAGAATAGACACTTTGAAGAGCGGATATTGCGATATATATCAATGTGATAGAGTGGATCGGCTTTTTGAAAATTTCGAAAAAAACCATTGGAGGGGAGCCAGGGCGGGCTTTGGCCATTCCGCTGGTAAGTAAGGCCCAAACGCGGCGCTTTGAGTCGGAAAAGAGCGCCCGCAAGCGCTCTTTCCATTGGGTTACGCGGCGTGGGCCTTGCTTTCGCCACCAGCCAGCGCGCCGAGCAGGCCGCCATAGACGAGGTGGCCCATCAAGGCAGCCATAACCGCCATCATCCCGCCGATATTGGCCATCAAAAAGCCGGCGCCCGCCATGGGCATAACCATCACCACAGCCGCGATCCACAGGACCACGCCGAAGGACAGGCCCTTGATGAGCGGGCTGCCGGGGAGAAAATCATAGGCGATGACATAGGCGATGGGGAAGATGACCACGCCCATCATAATATGGGCGATCATGCCCATGGTGTAGCCGCCGAGCATCCCGCCCAGCATGGCGGCGATGTCCATCGGCTGGCCGGTGAGCATGGGGGCGACATACATCATCATCAGGGTCATCACAATTGTGCCAGCGGTGCCGCCGATGACGGCGTTTTTGAGTTCAGGTTTCATGGTAAGCTCCAATCCTGTTGCGTTGATACACTTAACGTGGAGGTCAACTTGGGTTGGGGCAAGAAATTTGCGCCGTGGCTCCCGTCTTTGTGCGAATTGCGTGAGCGGGCGTGAGGCGGTATTTTATGAATATCATGTAATATCAGAGTGATAAAGCGCAAAATACGGCGAATTTCTGTTGAAATCGCCGTATTGGATTGTTTCAAGAATTGCCAGTGGTTTACAACCAAAACGGCTTGTTGGCCTCTTTGAAGGCCTGCCGGTAGCTCAGCCCGATGTCTTCCAGCGCGGCGTTGTCGAGCTTGGCCAGCGCCGCGCGGGTGGTGAAGCGGCGGGCCCATGTGGCAACCAAATTCATGGAGATTGCCGGGATGTGAACGGTTTTGAGCGCGAGAGCTTGCATGGTTGCCTCCATTAGGTTTTGTGTTAGGTTGCTATGAAATCATTTCATGAGTTGATATATGAACCATATCACCTGATAAGTAAAATGAATGATTGTAGTTCGAAACATCACGGGAGGTGATATGATAAGGAATCTCGATCTCACGGCGCTGCGCTCCTTCGTGACGGTGGCGGAAAGCGGCGGCGTCACCAGGGCGGCAGCGCAATTGCACCTGACGCAGTCGGCGGTCTCTATGCAGCTCAAGCGGCTGGAGGAGGCCCTCGGGCAGCCCTTGCTGGTGCGCTCTGGAAGGGGCGTGCGGTTGTCGCTACAGGGCGAGCAACTGCTGGGCTACGGGCGGCGGATGCTGGCGATGAATGACGAGGTGTGGCTGCGGATGACCGATGCGCAGTTTGAGGGCGAGGTGAGCTTTGGGGTGCCGTCGGATATTGTGTATCCGCATGTGCCGGGGGTGCTGAAGCGGTTTGCGCTGAATTTTCCACGGGTCAAGGTGCAGCTTGTGTCGTCTTACACAGCGCAGCTCAAGCAGATGCTGGCGGCGGGGAAAATCGATATGATCCTGACCACCGAGCATGGCATGGACAAGGGCGGCGAGGTGCTGCGGCGCGCGCCTTTGGTTTGGGTGGGTGGCGAAGGCGGGCAGGTGTGGGAGGAGCGGCCCCTGAAGCTGGCCTTCGAGACCAACTGCATTTTCCGCCCCACGGCCCAGCGGGCGCTGGA
>JALWPC010000134.1 GCA_026995265.1 Paracoccaceae bacterium | reverse complement strand
GCCAAAGTCATCGTGAACTGCCTTAACCGATTCACAGCACATGGAATGCCTGTGAGCGTGAAAATCCAATGACTGGCTTGGGAAAGGGGAAATCCGTCTCAACGATCTTATATGCAACAACGCCGTTATCTGCTGCAAATAGAAATTCACGGAAACTTGCGCGGGAATGACCGTTATGGTCCATGCCCGCGCTTGCACAATCCCGCTAAATGCTTCACAAAAAGGGGAACATCTCTCTGGAAGGAGCCGCCCGATGAACACCTATTCCGATTTGCCCGCTGTGGTGGGCAACACCCCGCTCATCCGGCTCAAGGCGGCTTCCGAGGCGACAGGGTGCGAGATTTACGGTAAGGCGGAGTTTCTTAACCCCGGGCAGTCGGTGAAGGACAGGGCGGCGCTCTCGATCATCCAAAACGCCGTGGCCAAAGGCACCCTTCGCCCCGGGGGCACCATAGTGGAGGGCACGGCGGGCAATACCGGCATCGGGCTGGCGCTGGTGGGGGCGGCGATGGGGTTCAAAACCGTGATCGTCATTCCCGAGACCCAGTCGCAGGAGAAAAAGGACATGATCCGGTTGGCAGGGGCGACGCTGGTAGAGGTGCCCGCCAGGCCCTATAAGGACCCCAACAACTTCGTGCGCTATTCCGAGCGGCTGGCCAAGGCGCTGAACCAGAGCGAGCCCAACGGCGCGATCTGGGCCAACCAGTTTGACAATGTCGCCAACCGGCAGGCGCATATCGACGGCACCGCGCCGGAGATTTGGGCGCAAACCGAAGGCAAGCTGGATGGGTTTATCTGCGCGGTTGGCTCGGGGGGCACGCTGGCGGGCGTGGCTTTGGCCCTGCGGGAGCGCAATAAAGATGTGAAAATCGGGCTGGCGGACCCGGACGGCGCGGCGCTTTACAGCTATTACACCACGGGCACGCTGGCCTCGGAGGGCAGCTCGATCATGGAGGGCATAGGGCAGGGGCGGATTACCAAAAATCTTGAGGGGCTGGAGGTCGACATGGCCTATAATATCCCCGACAGCGAGGCACTGCCGGTGGTGTTTGACCTGCTCCGCCACGAGGGCCTGTGCCTGGGCGGCTCCAGCGGCATCAACGTTGCCGGGGCCATGCGCATGGCGCGGGAGATGGGGCCGGGGCATACCATCGTTACCGTGCTGGCCGATTACGGCACGCGCTACCAAAGCAAGCTCTTCAACCCCGCCTTTCTGCGCGAAAAAGCGCTGCCGGTGCCGGGCTGGCTCGATGAGGCCACAGCGCCCCTACCGGATGTGCGCATAGGCTGATAGGTTACGCCCGAATCAAAGCTTCGGAGTCTCCATGCCCTTCATCCGGTCCGTCCTCGCCATTGTCGCCACGCTTATAGCGCTGGGCCTGCCCGCCTTGGCGCAGGATGGCTTCACCCCCGCCATGGCCGACACCTGGGCCGCCACCGCCACCCGCGCCGAAGGGGTGCTGGCGGACAAGCTGGCCTCGACCCCCGCGCTGGAAAACCTGCGGGCCGACCTCGCCACCCAGCGCGCCGAGGCAGAGGCGGTGGAGGGCGAGGCGGCCAAAAAGGTCGAGGCGCTGCAGGCCCAGCTCGACGCCCTTGGCCCCGCGCCTGAAGATGGCACGCCCGAGGCCCCCGAACTCGCCAGCCGTCGCGCCGAGCTGGAGGACCAGATCCTGCAGGCCCGGGTGCCGCTGGCCGTGGCGCAAGAGGCCTATCAGCGCCTCGACGGGCTGATCACCGAGATCAACCTGCTGATCCGCGACCGGTTTTCCAGACAACTGGTCGAGCGCGGCCCCGTGCCGGTGAACCCCGCCCTTTGGGGCCCCGCCCTGGGCGATGTCAGCAATTACGCCACCCGCCTGTGGGCCGAGGTGCAGAGCACCCTTGACAACCCCGCCAGCCGCGAGGCGTTGGCGCAAAAAGCCCCGCTGGCGCTGTTTCTGGGCCTGCTCGGGCTGGTGGCGCTGTTCTGGCTGCGCGCCCGCTTCACCCGCCTTGTGGGCAAGGTGCTGAAGGCGGGCGAGGCGGCCTCGAGCTGGCAATTGGCGCTGCTGAACCTTTCCAAGCTGGTGGGCCCCGGGCTTGGCGCGGCGGCGCTGATTTTCGCGGTTTATTCCGCCGATATTCTTGGGCTGCGGGGCATGGCGTTGCTCAACGCGCTCCCCTGGGCCGCCTTTGCCCTTGTAGCCGCCCCGTGGCTTGGGCGCTCGGTGTTCGGCAGCCCTGGCCACCCCGTGGACCTGATCGGGGTGAGCGCCCCGAAAGCGGGTTATAAGATCAGCCTTGTGCTGGGCATAATCTTTGCCCTGTCGGTGCTGATAGACGCCATGGCCACGCAGGGGGATTTCTCCATCGAGACCCGCGCCGTGCTGTTCTTCCCGCTGATCGTGGTGGCTTCGGTGGCGCTTTTTAAGCTCGCGCGCATTACCCGCGCCAAGCCTGCCGTGCCCGAGGACGAACCCGAGCCAGCCGCCCACAGCTTTGCCGCCCTGCTGGCGCAACTGGTGTTCATCACCTCGGTGTCCGCCCCCGTTCTGGCGGCGCTGGGCTATTACGCGGCGGGGCGCTACCTGACCTTCCCCACCATCACCACCATTGGCTTCCTCTCGGCATTGCTGGTGCTGTTTGACCTGTTCCGCGCCTTTCTGGAGCGCTGGGTGGAGGGGCAGGGCGAGACGGGCAGCCGCAAGGACCAGGCCCGCCTGATCCCGATTTTCGTTGCCTTCCTGATGATCCTCGCCGCCCTGCCGGTGCTGGCGCTGATCTGGGGCGCCAGCCGCTCGGAGCTGCAAAGCATCTGGGAATGGCTGAATGCGGGCGTCTCCATCGGCCAGAGCCGCTTCTCCATCACCGACCTTCTGGTGTTTGTGCTGGTGTTTGGCGTGGGCTATACCATCACGCGGCTGGTGCAAAAAACCGTGCGCACCTCGGTGCTGCCGCGCACCAGGATAGACGCAGGCGGCAAAAACGCCCTGCTGGCGGGGATCGGCTATGTGGGCATATTCCTCGCAGCGCTGGCGGCGATTTCCGCCACGGGGCTGGACCTTTCCAGCCTTGCCATTGTCGCCGGCGCGCTCTCGGTTGGCATCGGTTTTGGCCTGCAAAACATCGTTTCCAACTTCGTGAGCGGCATCATCCTGCTTATCGAGCGCCCTATCAAAGAGGGCGACTGGATCGAGGCGGGGGGCGTTGAGGGCACGGTGCGCAAAATATCGGTGCGCGCCACGCTGATTGATACTTTTGACCGCTGCGCCGTGATCGTGCCCAACTCCGACCTGATCGCCGCATCGGTGAAAAACTGGACCGCGCCGGATATTACCGGGCGGCTCAAGGTGAATGTCGGCGTGGCCTATGGCACCGACCCTGAAAAGGTGAAAGCCATTCTTACCGAGATCGGCACCGCCCACCCGCAAGCCCTGCTTTACCCCGCGCCCTCGGTGGTGTTCATCAATTTCGGCGCCAGCTCGCTGGATTTCCAATTGCGGATTTACCTGCGCGACGTGAACAAATCCCTCGGCGTGCGCTCGGACATCAACTTCGCCATTGCCAAGCGCTTTGAGGAAGAGGGCATAGAAATTCCGTTCAACCAGAACGATGTGAACCTGCGCAATGTCGGCGAAATCGGCGAGGCGTTGCGCGCGGCGCTGAAACCGGAGGGCAAGGGATGACCGGAAAGCTGCTCTCGGGCGATGTTTGCCCGAGGCCGGACAGCGGCGCGGTGGAAAAAAGGGTCGCATGAACCGGCGGTTGAATGTATTTTTAGGGGCATAACCCGCCCAGCCGAGAAAGGATGCCATATGCCGTGTTGTTGCCATGTATCCGCCAATGCCATGGCCTCGCTCTCTGCCAGCGCGCAAATCAAGCTTCAGCCGCCGGCTATTTCTGCCAAGCTCACCGCTCTGGCCGAGCTTTGCGCGGCCATGAACCCCGAGCGCAATGATATAAAGCTCGCGCTCGTCGCACCGCGCCTGCCAAATGTAACCATCGCGGTTGGCGGGCCTCTGGCGCAAATCTCTGCGGTGCTGTCAATGGGCAGTTTCAGCTTTGGTGACCCCGTGCGCCTGCAGGCGGAGCTTCAGGTGATGGCCAACAGCCTGAACAATTATGTGGCCCCCAGCCTTTCCGCGTCGCTCAAAATGGATGTATCTGCGATTATGAAACTGGCGCTGGTGGCCAAGCTGATGGCGCAAATCGGGGCGGCCGGGCTGGACCCGCTATCGGCAGATTTCACCGCCCGCGCCACCGCGCTTGTCAACACGCCCCTGCCCAGTGTCAGCGTAAGCCTGACGCCGCCGCAAATCGGCAATCTCAAGCTTATGGCCGGATTGCCGGCATTGGTGAAAATGGCGGAAACGCTGAACGTGCCGCTGGGAGACCCCGCCGCCGGGGCCATGCTGATGGCCAGATTCAGCGCCCTCGCCTCGATCACCCCGCCAACCCTGAGCCTGAAGATCAGCGCCATGCTGAAAGTGGCGGCGGTGGTCAATGCCATTGCCACCATTACCGAAACCCTCGGCGCCGACGCTCTCACCCCCGCCGGCCAGCTCCGCATCTCGATGATGCTCAAGGCGGTTGCCAATCTGGGCCTGCCGATCCCGCCCGTTACGCTGGAAGCAGGCCTGCCCCCCATTGACGACGTGCTGCTGGGAGAACAGATCGCCGGAAGCAGCTTCATACATGCTTCGATTTCGGGGCTGAAACCGCCCTCGCTCCCGATCAGCGCCTTCGTCTCGGCAAGTGTGGCCATGCAGGCCGCACTGAGCGGCGCTGTCAAAGTGCCGCCGTTGGCCTTTTGCACAAATTGTGGCATGTAACCCCCAATCGGGGCTTGAACCCGATGAGCCTTTGCGTATAGAAAGCGCATCACGGACAGGTGGCCGAGTGGTCGAAGGCGCACGCCTGGAAAGTGTGTAGGCGGGGAACCGTCTCCAGGGTTCGAATCCCTGTCTGTCCGCCAGATACCCCTTTTATTGAATTTTCTTTGATACGGTTTGATGCTGTATTCCCCTTATTAATAAGGATTATACGGCCTTTCTGCTGCGTTTCCTTTACTTTCGGTTTGATTTGGTTATAATCACTGTGTGGTATTTAATGTGGTATAAATTCAATGAGCCATTTAACAGGCAAGCTTACAAAACGCATAATCGACTCGCTGCCAGCCGGGCGGCATGGTGACGGCAACGGGCTTTTTCTGGTGGTAGACCCTTCAGGGGCGCGGCGTTGGGTGCTTCGGGTGACCGTAAAAGGCCAGAGAAACGCCAAGGGCGCGCCGCTGCGCACCGACTTTGGTTTGGGCGGGGCCAACGTCACGCCGCTACATGTGGCGCGTGAGCGGGCCTTGAAATTTCGCATGATGGCCAAACAAGGGATTAACCCGAAATATAGCGCGGTGGGCGCAATTCCGACCTTTGAGGAAGTGGCGCGGCAAGTGCATATGGAACGCCTGCCAACATGGCGCAACAAAAAGCACGGCGACCAGTTTATCAACACCTTGCGCGATTATGCCTTTCCCAAAATCGGCAGGCGCTTGGTGTCGGAAATCGGCCAGCCCGAAATCCTGTCTTGCCTGTCGCCGATCTGGACGGAAAAGCACGAAACTGCAAAGCGGGTGGCCCAGCGCCTGAAGGTGGTGCTGGACGTGGCCAAATCCAAAGGCTGGCGCACGGGGGAAAACCCTGTAACCGCCATTAAAGACGCGCGGGTGCTGCCCAAGGTCAAAGTGAAGGTAAAGCACCACAAGGCTATGGCGTGGCAAGATGTGCCTGCCTTCTATGCCGATTTGCAAAACCGTTCTGCCATGTCTGCCAAGGCGCTTATGTTTACCTGCCTTACAGGGTCGCGCACGGGCGAGGTGCTGGGCGCGCGCTGGGAAGAATTTGATTTTGAAAGCGGGGTTTGGAACGTGCCAGAGGAACGCATGAAAACCGAAGTGTTGCATAGGGTGCCGCTCACCCCTGCCATGCTGGAAATTATCGAGCCGCTGAAGGCGCTGCAAAGCGAATATGTGTTTGAGGGCCAAAAGCGCCACAAGCCACTTTCCAACATGGCCATGCTTATGCTGTTGCGCCGGATGGGCGTTGAGGGGGTAACGGTTCACGGCTTTAGAAGCACCTTCAGGGATTGGGCCAGCGAGGTTGCCCATGCCCCGCGCGAAGTGGCCGAAATGAGCCTTGCGCATAAGGTAGGCAGCGATGTTGAGCGCAGATATGCCCGCTCCGACCGGATAGACGACCGCCGCGCCCTGTTGGAGCGCTGGGCGGGATATGTGACGGGGGAAAGTGGGAATGTTGTGAGGTTTGGATGAACGAAGCTAACACCGTAGTAGAAATTTTACAGTTTGATAAATTCCCAACCCCAAAAAAGTATGGCGTTATTGGAATGGTCTTCGGTAGGGTTATTGATGGCCTCACCGTTAACTATTTTTCAACATTTGTTCATCTGCATGATTTGGACGAAGATGGGCATCCGATTGTTGGCATAAAAAGAGCAATATCCGGTATTTGCTATGAGATTAATTCCGAAATTGTTGTGGCGCTCCGATACCTTCAAGAAATAGGGATTATTCGCGAGGATATTAAATTTTATGTTACCGGAGATGGGGTCCAATTGGGGGGGTGGTCGAATTGCTGGGATAACTCGGACCGAGTCGATGTTGCGTTTTTTTTAGAAGATGTTTGTGAAGAGTTTGAAGCAAATGAACAGGCGTTTTCGAAAGAATGGTTTTATGCCAAAATGTGCCAAATGTATTTCTCTGACTACGAAGAGCCTAATACCGCGTTTACTGTTGGAATACTGGTTTCTCAAATGTGGACTAAACTGGAACACGAAAAGACGACCTTAAGAGGTATAGCAAATCAAGAGGCTATGCGAAAAGCCAATCAAGAAAAGCAGAAAACAAGCATGGCAAGAGCTGAACGCAAAAAAGCCAAAATTGCGTCTTATTGGCATCAGGCACAAGATGAATTGGGAGCCGAGCTGATGCGAAAAGATAGCAATGCAGCTCATGCCATTTTTGATATGGCTATGAAAGAAAAACCAGAATCACTTGTCCTTAAGTCTTCTGGTAAAGTTATTGGTGCAGAGGCAATCAGGAAGATACTGCCAAATTTGCGAAGGGAAGGGAAATTGTGATATTTGGCCCGTTTTTCCCAAGTTGGGATATATGGCCCAAATGCCTCACTAATTCCAATGAAAACAAATGCATAGGTAAATATACAGGCGTTGTTGCATAGAACCCTTGCAAGATTGGGGGATTCCCATTTGTGCGGGGACGTGATTCATTCTTTGGATGGTACAGAAACTTCGAACCCGCCCGCAGCTTGTCACCCCGAAACCGCGCTAC